>CAZKNB010000157.1:0-3838 GCA_964554075.1 uncultured Bacteroides sp. | reverse complement strand
CAATTCCCTCGTTGCGGCGCTCGGGATGGAGCGAGTCGATGGCCACGGTAGAGTTCGCCACGGTCACGGCGCCGAATGGCAAACCGTGGAGCGTACGCACAATGCCGAACATAAGCAGTGAGCCGGCAGCAAGATAGCCGCCGAAGAGGAGGAAGAAGAGGAAGAAACAAACCATCAGCACCTTGTGGCGATTGAAGCTGTCGACCACGAAGCCACTGAAGGGGCGCACCACCAGAGCCGCGATGATATAGCCCGACAAGACCATACCCATCATATCCTTATCGGCATTGAAGCGCGCGTCGAGATAGATCGGAAGCAGCGGTGTCAGGATATAAAATGCGAAAAACAACATGAAGTTGCCTATCATAGCTTTGCAATAGTTGGTGTTCCACAGGCGTGGACGTTTCTCCATATTTTCCATACTCATCAATAAAAACTGCTGCAAAGTTACAAAAATGGAGCAATCAAAAGAGAGGTCTGAAGCCACGAAATGCAAAAATATGTACAAAGAGAAAAGTTTTACGTACAAAATCGCAAGTATTATTGAGCCAATCTGAGTATATTTGCATAAGAAATATAAATACAAACTACATTAAATATACGTTATATGGAAAGAACATGGCGTTGGTTTGGCAAGAAGGATAAGATTACACTTGCCATGCTTAAACAGATTGGTGTGGAGGGAATCGTTACCGCCCTTCACGATGTACCTCTTGGCGAGGTTTGGACACGTGAGAAGATTCGCGACCTGCGCGAATACATTGAGAGCTACGGCATGCGCTGGAGCGTTGTGGAGAGTCTGCCTGTCGTTGAGACAATCAAGTATGGCGGTCCCGACCGTGACCATCAGATTGAGGTCTACAAGGAGAGCCTGCGCAATCTGGCTGCCGAGGGCATCCACTGCATCTGCTACAACTTTATGCCTGTGCTCGACTGGGCTCGTACCGACCTGCTCCATGACAACCCTAACGGTGCGTCAAACCTCTACTTCAACTATGCCGAGTTCGCATACTTCGACATCTATATTCTGAAACGTGCCGGTGCACGCGAGGAGTGGGCACAGTTCCAGTTCCCTGCAGGCGTTGGCGAGGGTCGCAACGTGCTTGCCGAGGCCGACGAACTGGCTAAGACAATGACACCCGAGAAGGATCATCAGCTGGTGGAGAACATCGTCATCAAGACTCAGGGCTTCGTTTCCGGCAACTTCAGCGAGAACGACGAGGCTCCGATCCAGAAGTTCCGCGAGTTCCTCGACCTCTACAAGGGCATCGACAAGGCTCAGCTCCGCGCCAACATGAAGTACTTCCTCGAGGCCATCATGCCTGTATGCGAGGAGTGCGACATGAATATGTGTGTTCACCCGGACGATCCCCCTATCGAGATTCTCGGTCTGCCGCGCATCGTGCGCACAGAGGAGGATATCCAGTGGTTCCTCGACGCTGTGCCAAACAAGCACAACGGCCTCACCTTCTGCGCCGGCTCACTCTCGGCAGGTGCCTACAACAATGTCGTTGAGCTTGCCAAGAAGTTCGCTCCGCGCACTCACTTCGTTCACCTCCGCTCATGCCACATCTTCCCGAACGGCGACTTCACAGAGGCTTCACACCTCGGCGGACGTGCCGACATCATCGAGCTTACACGTATCTTCGAGAAGGAGAACCCGGCACTGCCTATGCGTGTGGACCACGGCATGACAATGCTTGGCGACGAGACACGCGGCTACAACGCCGGCTACTCATTCATCGGCCGTATGTTCGCCCTCGGACAGGTTCAGGGCATCATAGCTACCGTTGACCGTGAGCTGGGCATCGAGTACAAACAACCAGGATTTTTCGATTGATAACGATTTCGCCATGAAACTGAAAGATATTCTTAGCGGTAATCTCCGCGCTGCGGAGTGGGAGTCTAAGGGCTACCAACTCCCTAAATTCGACATCGAGGCTGTGCGTCGCAAGACTCACGACGAGCCGACATGGGTTCACTTTGGCGGTGGAAACATCTTCCGTGCCTTCCCCGCCTCTATCCTCAACGACGCGCTCAACACGGGCAAGTACGACCGTGGCGTCATCGTGGCTGAGACATTCGACTTCGAGGTAATCGACAAGGCCTACGCTCCCTACGACAACCTCTCGCTCTCTGTCAGCCTGCAGTCGTCGGGCAACATCGAGAAGAAGGTCATAGCCAGCGTGACAGAGGCTCTGAAAGCCGACTATCAGTTTGACGACTGGAACAGACTGGTGGAGATATTCCGCAATCCGTCTCTCCAGATGATCTCATTCACCATCACCGAGAAGGGTTATGGCTTCAACGAGGCTGACCTTGCACGCGGACTGAAACCGGTGTTCGCTCTTGGTAAGGTGACTGCCCTGCTCCTGGAGCGCTGGCAGGCTGGCGAGTTGCCACTGACAGTGCAGAGCATGGACAACTGCTCACACAACGGCGACAAGGTGAAGGCCGGCGTCTACGCCTACGCAGAGCGTTGGGTGAAGGATGGACTCGTGCCCGAGGCATTCCTCGCCTACCTGAAGAACGAGAAGAAGATTACCTTCCCATGGTCGATGATTGACAAGATCACTCCGCGCCCACACGAGAAGGTGAAGGAGCTGCTCGCCAACGACGGATTCGAGGACAACAACTATATAGAGACAGAGAAGCACACCTTCACCGCTCCGTTCGTGAACGCTGAGGAGGTGCAGTACCTGGTCATCGAGGACAACTACACCAACGGTCGTCCCCCACTCGACCTTGGCGGCGCACTCTACACCACCCGCGAGACTGTGGACAAGGTGGAGACTATGAAGGTGACTACATGCCTCAACCCGCTCCACACAGCCATGAGTATCTATGGCTGCATGTTAGGCTACACACTCATCTCTGCCGAGATGGCGGATGAGGACCTGCGTGCCTTCATCCAGAAGATTGGCTACATGGAGGCTATGCCTGTCGTTGTCGATCCGGGTGTGCTCAATCCTTACGAGTTCATCGGCGCTGTCATCAACCGCCGTCTGCCTAACCCATTCATGCCGGACGCTCCGCAGCGCATCGCCATGGATACATCGCAGAAGTTGCCTATCCGCTTCGGTGAGACCATCAAGAAGTACATAGCACGCGGACTCGACATGAGCAACCTCATACTGATTCCACTGACTCTTGCCGGCTATGCACGCTACCTGAAGGGTATCAAGGATGATGGTACACAGTTTGAGCCATCGCCCGATCCAATGCTTGCAGAGCTTCAGGCTATTGTTGCTCCGCTCGAGGTTGGCAAGGCGGACCAGGACTACTCTTGCCTGCGCAACCTTTACAGCCGTAAGGATGTCTTCGGACTCGACCTCTACGAGGCTGGTCTGGGTGAGCAGATCGAAGGTATGGTTCGTGAACTCTACGCCGGAAATGGTGCCGTTCGCGCCACTCTCCACAAGTATGTGACAAAGAGATAATACTCCGAATCCACACACATATAATATTAAAGGGCGACCCGCAAGGGCCGCCCTTTCTTTTTTTATAACATTTTCATCGAAAAAGGGCGTGAAGACTTGTAATCATGTTACCATTGCTGTAAACCACGTTTCATGTTACACGAATATGCTATTTCTGTAACATTTATTATAGTTCGGCAATCGGGGCAGCGATACATTTGCAATGTGTTTCAGACAGAAGCACAAAGGCAAACGTAAACAATAACAACAAAAAACGATTAATATCATGCCTAAAACATTTGTTACACTGTTGGTCGCCGTTCTGATGGCGGTCGGAGCACAAGCTCAAAACATCACCGTGCATGGTACGGTAATGTCGAAAACTTATGAAGAGCCACTGATTGGAGCCACTGTCCAGT
>CAZKNB010000156.1:0-3869 GCA_964554075.1 uncultured Bacteroides sp. | reverse complement strand
GAGACAGGCTCACTGAAGACCTTCGACGACTACGCCATTCTCTGGGTAGGCGACACCGACTCGCGCATCGACTTTGTCAATGGCTTCACCGAGACCTATGGCGACCCGCTGGGCATGAAGGCCAGCTGGGAGTCGATAGTCAACTTCAAGGACCTTGAAGCCACCCACCGCACCGAGATTATCAGCGCCAACGCACAGTGGTTCGAGGAGCATTCACCCGTGGAGAGCCGATTCAAGAAGGATGAGGTGAAGGGAGTGACGGCAAAGGTGATCACCGCAGCCATCCTCGCCGGCGACCTCTACCCAGCCACAGCCATAGGCATCAACCTGCCCAACGCCAACTGGATCCGCGCCGTCCACGGCTCAAAGTCAGTGACCATCAGCAACATCACCGACGCATACAACCGCGCCGCACGTGGCAGCGGAATGGTGAATGAGTTCGCCATCGGCACCGCAGAGAAGGAGCTTATAGAGCGCTACGGCGACCGCACAGGCGACCTCCACACCGACCTGCACGAATGTCTCGGCCACGGTTCCGGCAAACTCCTTCCGGGCGTTGACCCCGACGCACTCAAGGCCTACGGAGCAACCATCGAGGAGGCGCGTGCCGACCTCTTCGGCCTCTACTACATGGCCGACCCGAAGCTGGTGGAGCTGGGACTCCTGCCCGACGGCGAAGCCTACAAGGCAGAGTACTACAGCTACATCATGAACGGTGCAATGACCCAGCTCGTACGCATCAAGCCCGGAAGCGACATCGAGGAGGCACACATGAGGAACCGTCAGCTCATTGCCCGCTGGGCGTTCGAGATGAGCAGCGACAACCATGCCGTAGAGATGATCCGTCGCGACGGAAAGAGCTACATCCGCGTGAACGACTACGAAGAGCTGCGCCGCATGTTCGGCAGGATGCTGGCAGAGATCCAGCGCATCAAGTCGACAGGCGACTACGAGGCAGCCCGTCAGCTGGTGGAGCGCCTGGCGGTGCGAGTGCCGCAAGAGCTGCACAGCGAGGTACTCGAGCGCTACAGCCGCCTCAACCTAGCCCCCTACAAGGGCTTCGTCAACCCCGTCTACACAGCCATGCGCAATGCAGCGGGCGAGATAACCGACGTCAAGGTAAGCTACGACGAAGAGTTCACCGAGCAGATGATGAGATATGGCCGCCAGTACGGCTCATTCAAGGATTAAGAAGAACCGGTCATGAGGCGCCACGGCGCCTCATGACCTAAACAGCATAGATATGGACCTACATGAACAACTAAAGGAAATCAAGACCCAGCTCCGCCTCTCCATGAACGGAGTAGTCTCCGCCAGCATGCGCGAGAAGGGGCTCAACTACCGTGTAAACTTCGGCGTAGAGCTGCCCCGCATCAAGGAGATAGCCACAGCCTTCGAGAAGAGTCACCCCCTGGCACAGGCACTCTGGAAGGAGGAGATACGCGAGTGCAAGATACTCGCCACCCTGCTTCAGCCCGTCGACGAGTTTCTGCCCGAGATAGCAGAGATATGGATAGAGAGCATCCCCACGATGGAGATAGCCGAGTTGCTGAGCATGAACCTGCTGCAGCACCTCCCCTACGCCCCCGCCTACGCCATGCGCTGGATTGCATCGGAGGGCGAGTACTACCAAATCTGCGGTTACCTCACCATAGCCCGCCTCCTGCTCCGCAAGGGCGACATGACCGAGCGTGCAGCCAACGAGTTTCTCGACCAGGCAGTCACCGCAGCCCTATCCGGCAGCTATCATGTGCGTCGTTCCGCCATGACAGCCATCCGCAACTACATGCACCACAGCGAGGAGCACGCCTTCAAGGTATGCCGCATGGTAGAGGAGATGAAGGATACCGAGCTATATGCCTTCGTGAAGAGCGAAGTAGAGTAAAATCCCGCGTGCCCATTCAGTCCAGCCACAAGCAGTCTGAAAGGCATTTGCATGGTTTCGAAACAAAAAAGTAGCATCAAAGGAGATTTGTATATAAAAAAGGATTAACTTTGTTCGCGGTTATATCACCACATTATGGAAACGCAGAATACAAAAGATACGGTACGACAGATATTCACCGAATATCTGAACATCAACGGACATCGCAAGACGCCCGAAAGGTTCGCTATACTCGATACCATTTACTCCCTTGATCGCCACTTCGGCATTGAGGAGCTCTACCTGCTTATGATGAACCAGGAAAAGTTCAGAGTGAGTAGGGCGACCCTCTACAACACGATAAACCTGCTCATCAGTGCACGCTTAGTAATCAAACACCAGTTCGGCCATTCGTCGCAGTATGAGAGATCCTACAAGCGCGAGACCCATCATCACCAGATCTGCACCCAGTGCGGCACGGTGACCGAGTTTCAGAACGAAGACCTGAAGAATGCCATCGGCAGCGTCAAGTTGAGTCGTTTCCAGATGTCCCACTACTCCATCTATATATATGGCATCTGTGCGAAGTGCGTAAGAGCCAACAAGAAGAAGAGGGAGAAGGAGAAGGAGAAAGAGAAGGAAAAATCGAAAAACAATAATAATAAAGAGAAATGAAAGTAGATGTTCTATTAGGTTTGCAATGGGGCGACGAAGGTAAAGGAAAGGTTGTCGACGTGCTGACACCGCGTTACGACGTGGTAGCCCGTTTCCAGGGCGGTCCGAACGCCGGTCACACACTTGAGTTTGAGGGTCAGAAGTATGTGCTTCGCTCAATACCTTCAGGAATCTTCCAGGGTGATAAGGTGAATATTATAGGCAACGGCGTGGTGCTCGACCCAGCCCTCTTCAAGGCAGAGGCTGAGGCACTCGAGCAGTCAGGCCACCCATTGAAGGAGAGACTTCACATCTCAAAGAAGGCTCATCTCATCCTGCCTACCCACCGTCTGCTCGACGCTGCCTACGAGGCTGCGAAGGGTGACGCAAAGGTTGGAACGACAGGTAAGGGCATCGGTCCTACATACACCGACAAGACCAGCCGCAACGGCGTTCGCGTGGGCGACATCCTGCTCGACTTCGACAAGCGCTATGCAGCAGCCAAGGCTCGTCATGAGGCCATCCTCAAGAGTCTGAACTATGAGTACGACCTCACAGAGCTCGAGAAGGCATGGTTCGAGGGTATCGAATACCTGAAACAGTTTAAGTTCGTCGACAGTGAGCACGAGGTGAACAACCTCCTCAACAATGGCAAGAGCATCCTCTGCGAGGGCGCTCAGGGCACAATGCTCGACGTTGACTTCGGTTCATATCCGTTCGTCACATCATCCAACACCATCTGCGCAGGTGCCTGCACAGGTCTTGGCGTGGCTCCAAACCGCATAGGTGACGTCTACGGAATCTTCAAGGCATACTGCACACGCGTAGGTTCGGGTCCGTTCCCCACAGAGCTCTTCGACGAGACAGGCGACAAGATTGGTGCGCTGGGTCATGAGTTCGGAGCCGTGACTGGCCGTAAGCGTCGTTGCGGATGGATTGACCTCGTTGCGCTGAAGTATTCAGTGATGATCAATGGCGTCACAAAGCTCATCATGATGAAGAGCGACGTGCTCGACACGTTCGACACCATCAAGGCGTGCGTGGCATATAAGGTGAATGGCGAGGAGATTGACTACTTCCCATACGACATCACCGAGGGCGTTGAGCCTGTCTATGCCGAGCTTCCGGGCTGGAAGACCGACATGACCAAGATGCAGAGCGAGGATGAATTCCCCGAGGAGTTCAATGCCTACCTCTCATTCCTTGAGGAGCAACTCGGCGTTCAGATCAAGATTGTTTCTGTTGGTCCAGACCGTGAGCAGACAATCGAAAGATATATTGACTAAATTCTATGCAGGATTGGACCGGACGCTATACATAGCGTCCCTACATCCTGATAGAATGGATATTG
>CAZKNB010000155.1:0-3931 GCA_964554075.1 uncultured Bacteroides sp. | reverse complement strand
TTTACCACCATCGGTATCCGCTGCCGCAGAGCGGTTCGTCGTAGCAGGGGTCGATGGTCCATATCGTTCGGGGCAGTTGTCGGTTCTCCCACCAATAGCGGTAGCGCTCCACGGCGTCGACAACCTGAGCGTCGGTCAGGAAGTAGATGGCTTCGTAGTTGTCGGCATTCGCCTCCACCATGTTGCACCCCATTGAAGCCGGCGAACCAAGGCGGATGGTCTCTACAATCCAGAGCAGGCACTCGCCAAGACGGATCTTTCCGCTGGTGCTGTTGTACATCGTCGGGAAGTTCGGAATGAGCGTCAGGTCGTCGGCGTGCGACAGCAGGGCAGGGATATCCTTCTCCTTGAATCGCGGCACGGTGACGATGCCGTGCTCATCCTTCGTGTCATATTCGCCACGCTTCAGCTGCTTGACGAAGGTCTCCACGTCGGGATTATTATAGTCAATCTTGGTGTTCGAGCAGCTGCTGAGCAGTGCCATAAGCCAGATAGCTACCAGGAATGCCAGTTTTTCAATCAGGTGTTTCATAATCGTTGTCGGTTTTTCTCTGTTTTTCTTTTAATAGGTTATGCGCAGTCCCGCGCTGAGATTCAGATTTGTGGGGCGTGCAGCCCTCAGGTCCATCGTGTTCTCCTTGTCCACAAAGTGGTGGCTCACCGTAGTTTCGGCGAAGAGAGCCAGGCGGTCGTTCACCTTATAGTCGGCGCCGACGCCAGCCATCACAGCCGCTTTCACCCCCTTGTCCGCCTCGCGGTTGCTAGCCACGCATTTGCTGGCTATGCCTCCAAGGGTGGCATAGAAGTCCGCCCTCTTGCTCTCCGCCATGTAGATGTTTGCCTTGACGGGTATGCTCAGCTCGTGCTGACGGGCGTTATTGTCATGGAGCATGGTGTAGGTCAGCCCTGCCTCAATGCCAAGATGCTTGGCGAGTCGACGTTCAACGCTCACACCGGCGCTAACCGGCGCCTTGAAGGCGTTGCCGTCGGGCAGGGCAGACCCTACCTTAACTTTACTGTTCCACACTCTCGGTTTAGTATCCTTGTTCGGCTCTCCATTCTCACTGTTTGACCTTGCCGCTGTGGCGGAGGAGCTGCTGTTGCTCAGCCCCGTCCTCCACAGATTGTCAGCAAGTCGGTTGTCCTGTCCCGTCTCATCGCGAGAGGTGGACCTTGTTATAGAAAATGAAAAGGAAATGTATACAGAGTCATTGTCGTCGTCCTCGTCGTTGGCCTTGGCGATGGCGTCGGCTGTATGTCCGCGGAACGACTTAGCCTGAATCTCCTCTCCACTTTCGGGTTTCTCGCTGCTCAGGGCGAAGTCGCCGAAGGGTACGGGAGTCATGGCGTTGCTGTCGACCTGTGAGAGAGTCGCCTTCATCTCCTCCTCGTGGGGTGCAAACATGCGGAAGGCGGCATAGGTCGTGAAGAGCAGAGCTACAGCGGCTGCGCACGACGCAACGCGGTAGATCAGCGTGCGGCGGCGGTTGCCCCTTGCAGCCACGACATCCTCGTTGAGCGACTCCCAGAAGTCACCCTCTACATCCATCTCGGCGCCCGTGAGGCGTGAGCTGAAGAGCTTTTCGATGTTGTCAGTTTCTCTACTCATTGTTTTTTATACTCCTTTATTCTTTTTGCCAGCAAACACTTAGCTCGGTGGAGCTGTGATGTTGACGAATGTTCCTTGATGCCCAGCATTTCGCTGATCTCCTTGTGCGACTTCTCCTCGAACACGTAGAGGTTGAAGACCGTTCGGCAGCCGTCGGGCAGCTCAGCCACGAACCTCATCAGTTGTTCGGTCGGTATCTCGTCGCCGTCGTCGTCGTCGATGTCGGGGCGGTCGGGCAGCTGCTCCTCGTTGACCACGAGGCTCTCCATTCGCCGTCGTCGTCTCAGATAGTCGAGCGACTGGTTTACGAAGACCCTTGTCATCCACGTCGACAGTGCACATTCGCCCTTGAAGGTGAAGTCGGTGAAGATCTTCACGAAGGCATCGTGCATCACGTCGTGGGCAGCGTCGAGGTCGCCGGTGTAGCGGTAGCAGACAGCCAACATCTTCTTGGAAAAGAGAGTGTATAGCTGCTTTCGGGCGTTTTCCTTTCCTGCCCGGCATCCCTTTATAAGTTCTTGCTCTTTATCCAAGTTCGTTCAGTGTTTTATTGTCATTAGCCTTTACGCTTCACCGCGCTTAACTGTCTGTTAGACGCCGTCAGTGTACGAATGCTGCAAACAAAAGTTTTAAAAGAAGTTAATTCGCCATGAGAAACAAAAAAAGAGACGCACTGACTCTGCTTCCCGCATTTGCGTACGGGAGCAGTGGTTTCAGTGAAGTCTCTTTGTTTAGTTTTGATGATGTATCCAAGTGGTGCGTCGCCCATGTTTATGGTTGGGCGACTCCGCTTAGCAAGCTTTGAAGCTCATGTCCAGACCCTTAACGGAGTGGGTCAGTGCGCCTACTGAGATGTAGTCAACGCCACATTCAGCATAGTCGCGCAGTGTGTCGAAGGTGATGCCGCCCGAAGACTCAGTCTCGAAGCGTCCGCCAACCATCTCCACAGCCTTGCGGGTGTTCTCGGGAGTGAAGTTGTCGAACATGATGCGGTCCACGCCACCGAGGTCGAGCACCTGCTGGAGCTCGTCGAAGTTGCGCACCTCAATCTCAATCTTCAGGTTCTTTCCCTTCTCGGCGCAGTAGTTCTTGGCGCGTGTGATGGCCTTGTCGATGCCGCCGGCGAAGTCCACGTGGTTGTCCTTCAGCAGGATCATGTCGAAGAGACCGATGCGGTGGTTCACTCCGCCGCCAATCTTCACAGCCATCTTCTCCAGGATACGCATACCCGGAGTGGTCTTGCGGGTGTCGAGCACGCGTGTGTGGGTGCCCTTCAGGCGGTCGGCATACTTGCGTGTCATGGTTGCGATGCCGCTCATGCGCTGCATGACGTTCAGCATCAGACGCTCAGTCTGGAGGAGCGACTGCACCTTACCCTCGACAATCATAGCCACGTCGCCCGGCTTAACCTCGGCGCCGTCGTTGATGAACACCTCAACCTTCATGGTCGGGTCGAAACGATGGAAAATCTCTTTAGCCACCTCGATACCGGCGAGCACGCCAGCCTCCTTGATGAGGAGCTTCGACTTTCCCATAGCGCTCTCAGGGATGCACGACAGGGTTGTGTGGTCGCCGTCACCTATATCCTCGGCAAAAGCCAGGTCGATGAGCTTGTCAATAAGTTCTTTCTCTTTATCCATGTGATTTCTCAATCCTTATTTGTTGAATATTTATTTTACCTTATGATGTAATTAATTCCGTCCGGAATTGTCGCAAAGATATATAATATGGTGGAGGGAAGCAAAAAATGTCCTATTTTTGTGACGTGAATGTGGAAATAACCGCTTCACACATTGCCCCGATGGGGCGGAAGTGATTGAAAAGTAAAGGATAAGAATAACTGATTGAGAGGATGAAGACAGTACTGCTTGTGGTGGGTCGCACGGTGGAGAAGCACTTTGTGACGGCGATTGATGACTATGTTCAGCGAACAAAGCGCTATACGGCGTTCGACGTGGAGGTGATTCCCGAGTTGAAGAACACCAAGAGCCTCTCCTTCGAACAGCAGAAGGAGCGCGAGGGGGAGCTGATTTGCAAGGCTGTTCAGCCGGGCGACGTCGTCGTGCTGCTCGACGAGCATGGCCGCGAGATGCGTTCGGTGGAGTTCGCCGACTATATGGAGCGGAAGATGAACACGGTGAACAAGCGCCTGGTGTTCGTCATCGGCGGTCCCTACGGATTCTCGCAGCGCGTCTACGACATGGCGGCGGAGAAGATCTCGATGTCGAAGATGACCTTCTCCCATCAGATGATTCGTCTCATCTTCGTGGAGCAGATTTATCGCGCCATGACCATCATCAATGGCGGACCATATCATCACGA
>CAZKNB010000154.1:0-3950 GCA_964554075.1 uncultured Bacteroides sp. | reverse complement strand
AGTTCCGGATACTTCACCCTGGTGTGGTAAATAATCTTCAGCTTCTCCTTGAACACCGACTTCACCACCGCTATATCCTTAAATGTGATAGGGCACTCCTTGAAATAGCCCTCGTCAACCTGCGAATCGATAATCTTGTCCACCAGCTGACCGATGCTCTCCTCGGTGTACTCCGTCAGACTTCTTGAGGCAGCCTCCACGGCATCAGCCATCATCAGTATGGCAGTCTCCTTGGTGAAGGGATTAGGACCGGGGTAGGTGAACATCGCCTCGTCGGGCTCCTCGCCCGGATGCTCATTCTTCCATGATATGTAGAAGAACTTCGTCTTGCCGCGGCCGTGGTGAGTGCTGATGAAGTCCTTGATGACCGCAGGCAGATTGTGCTTCTCCGCCAGCTTCAGTCCGTCGGTCACGTGGCTGATGACCACCTGTGCGCTTTGCTCATAGCTGAGGCTCTTGTGCGGGTTGAGTCCTCCGCTCTGATTCTCGGTGAAGAAGGCGGGATTCTCCATCTTGCCGATGTCGTGGTAGAGGGCACCCGTACGCACCAGCTGACTCTTTGCACCGATGCGGTAGGCAGCCTCGGCAGCCAGATTAGATACCTGCATTGAGTGCTGGAAGGTACCCGGCACCGTCTCCGACATGCGCTTCAGCAGGTCGTTGTTGATGTTCGACAGCTCCACCAGCGTGACGTTCGACGTAAATCCGAAGGTCTTCTCCAGAATGAAGAGCAGCGGATAGGCGAAGAGCAACAGGATGCCGTTTATGATGAAGTAGTAGTATGAACGCAGGTTTATCATGCTCAGGTCGTTCTCTGCCACCAGCTCGTAGGCGAAGTAGACGGCAACGTAGGTCACGATGGTCACCAGCGCCGTGCGGAATATCTGTGAGCGCTGCGACAGCTCCTTAAGGCTGTAGATGGCAGCGAAGCCACCCGTCAGCTGCACCAGGATGAACTCGTAGGGCAGGCGGAGCGAGATGGAGCAGATAAGTATCGTGGTGAGGTGCGCCATGACCGCCGTGCGCGAGTCGAGGAAGACGCGGATGATGATTGCCCCCATGGCGAATGGCGCCACGTTGACATTGAGGAAGTTGTTGCTGACCATCAGAGCCGTGATGATACAGTAGACCAGCACCAGCGCCAGCAGCAGCATCAGGCTTCCGCTTCGCTCGAAGTAGTCGCTGCGGTAGAGGTCCAGATAGAGGAAGAACATCAGCAGTATGATTGCCACGAAGAGCGTCTGTCCCGCCAGTATCAGTCTCTTCTGCGTGGGCGACTCGCTGCGCTTGATCGACTCCTTGCGGAGCGATTCCAGTATGCTATACTTCTCCTGGCTGACAATCTCGCCACGGTCGATAATCTTCTGGCCGCTCAGTATTCCTCCCTTAGCCCACGAATAGCTGTTCTGCATATCCTCGCGCGCCGTCGCTGTGCGCTCCTCGTCGTAGACCAGGTTGGCAGAGAGCAGCTCGTTCAGTCCGCACTGACGCAGGATGTTGGGGTTGTAGTGTGTGGAGTCGGCAGTCAGCAGATACTCGTAGGCCCGCTTTGCCGTATAGATCTCGTCAATCCTCTTCGAGAGCGCCTGCTTCTCGTCGACTATTCTGATAGCCGTGACGCTGTCCACCGTGGCAAGCCTCTGCACGTCGACCAGCGAGAGGATTCCCTTCGCGTAGATCTCGTGGAGCGTGCGCTCAATGTAGCGGTAGTAGTCCTGCGACGGCAGCACCGACTTCAGCTTCGAGTTGTTGCGCAGCTTACTGACAGCCTCCGTCTCCTTAGCCTTGTTGATGTTGAAGTAGGGTTGGAAAGCACGGTTCAGGCTGTCCATCTCGTGCGCTATGACAGCGTCGTCCTTATAGATAGGGAAGTCGAAGGTAGCCATCAGCTGCCCATACTTCCACGGTTTGCCGAGGTCGAACTGATAGTTGAACTTGCCGTCGCGCGGCAGGAAATAGACAATCACCGCCACCGTAGCGACAAAAATCATAATCTTATAAGCCAGTCCGCTATATTTGTTATTCGTTTTGCCAGACATATTCTTCAAGTTTTGAAATTTTGCGAAAAGTAGTAAAAAAGAATGATATACCGAGGGAAAGTGCTATTTTTGTGGCAAAATATCTATATTATACCCTATTATGGCAGAAAGAAAAGTAAGAGTACGCTTTGCTCCAAGCCCAACAGGAGCACTTCACATAGGCGGTGTTCGCACTGCGCTATACAATTATCTGTTTGCAAAACAGCATGGTGGCGACCTCATCTTCCGTATCGAGGACACCGACTCCAACCGTTTTGTACCGGGTGCGGAGGAGTATATCCTTGAGTCGTTCAATTGGCTCGGCATCACCTTCGACGAGGGCGTAAGCTTCGGCGGTGAGCACGGACCCTACCGTCAGTCAGAAAGAAGAGATATCTATAAGAAATATGTAAAGCAGCTGCTCGACAGCGGCAAGGCATACATGGCTTTCGACACTCCGCAGGAGCTCGAGGCTAAGCGTGCCGCAACGCCCAACTTCCAGTACGATGCCTCTGTCAGAATGGAGATGCGCAACTCGCTCTCTATGCCTGCCGACGAGGTTGAGGCTCTCCTGAAGGAGGGTAAGCAGTACGTTGTACGCATCAAGATTGAGCCGGGACAGAAGATTGTGGTCAACGACCTTATCCGCGGCGAGGTGGTGGTCAACTCATCTATCCTCGACGACAAGGTGCTCTATAAGTCGGCCGACGAACTTCCGACCTACCACCTGGCTAACATCGTCGACGACCACCTGATGGAGGTGAGCCACGTAATCCGTGGTGAGGAGTGGTTGCCTTCTGCACCGCTTCACGTGCTTCTCTACCAGGCATTCGGCTGGGAGGACACCATGCCTCAGTTCGCCCATCTTCCTCTGCTCCTCAAGCCCGAGGGCAACGGCAAGCTCAGCAAGCGCGACGGCGACCGTCTCGGTTTCCCCGTCTTCCCGCTTCAGTGGATTGATCCGAAGACAGGCGAGAAGTCATCAGGCTATCGCGAGGCAGGCTATCTGCCCGAGGCTGTCATCAACTTCCTCGCTCTCCTTGGCTGGAACCCGGGCAACGACCAGGAGGTGATGTCGCTCGAGGAGATGGTTAAGCTCTTCGACCTCCACCGCTGCAGCAAGTCGGGCGCTAAGTTCGACTACAAGAAGGGAATCTGGTTCAACCATACCTATATCCAGCATAAGTCCAACCTCGAGATTGCCAAGCTCTTCGAGCCTATCGTCCGTGAGCATGGCGTGACAGTGCCCTTCGAGACCATCGAGACTGTTGTCGGCATGATGAAGGACCGCGTGAACTTCGTCCACGAGCTCTGGGATCTCTGCTCATTCTTCTTCATCGCTCCTACCGAGTATGACGAGAAGACAGTGAAGAAGCGCTGGAAAGAGGATTCAGCCCAGCAGATGCGTGAGCTGGCAGAGGTGCTTGCAGGCGTTGAGGACTTCAGCGTCGAGGGCCAGGAGGCAGTGGTTAAACCGTGGATTGAGGAGAAGGGTTACGGTCTCGGCAACGTGATGAACGCCTTCCGTCTGACTCTCGTAGGCGAGGGTAAGGGTCCGCAGATGTTCGACATCTCTTGGGTACTTGGCAAGGAGGAGACTCTGGCGCGTATCGCAAGAGCTGTTGAGGTTCTAAAATAATTGAAACGTAATGTTATACAACATAGCAATACTACTATACGACCTGGCGGTCCACATAGCCACGCTCTTCAATCGTAAGGCGAGGCTCCTGGTGCGCGGCCATTGGGCAGTCTATAAGCATCTTCAGGACAACATAGACCCCAATGCCGAATACCTGTGGTTCCATGCCGCCTCGCTCGGCGAGTTCGAACAGGGACGTCCTCTTATCGAGGCAATCCGCAAGCGCCATCCGCAGTATAAGATTCTGCTCACCTTCTTCTCGCCTTCGGGCTACGAGGTGCGCAAGAACTATG
>CAZKNB010000153.1:0-3956 GCA_964554075.1 uncultured Bacteroides sp. | reverse complement strand
GCAGGTTCTCCGAGAAGTTGCGCTTCTCCAGGAAGAAGGGGTAGAAGCCGTGGTGGATGTAGTCCTGGAGGTAGTCCAGCGGACGTACCTTCGAGAGGATCCCCTTGGCAATCTGCTCGTGGTTGCTGAGTATCTCGTCGAGAGTGTAGGAGCGGAACTTCATGCCCGTCTGCAGGTTCAGGAACTCGCGAAACGAGAAGCCACGCAGGTTGTAGCTCTTGACGATGTCACATAGGTCGTGATTCTCCTCCTTCAGTCGCATCACCGATGAACCGGTGAAGACAATCTTAAGTCCGGGAATCGTGTCGTAACACTGACGGAGCTCGCGGCTCCAGTCGGGATACTTGAAGATTTGGTCGATGAGGAGCACCTTTCCGCCTCGGCGGTAGAACTCTCTGGCAAACTCCACGATGGTGTGACCGGAGAAGTAGAAATTGTTCATGTTGATGAAGAGGCACGAACGGTCCGTCCCATACTTCTCCTTTGCATACTGAAGCAGGAAGGTGGTCTTGCCCACACCTCTCGTACCCTTGATGCCTATCAGACGGTCGTTCCAGTCCACCTCGTCCATTAGGTCGCGGCGAACGGGCGCGTTTGTGTGTTCCACTAGATAGGCGTGCGTACGATAAAATGATTCCATTCTTCTCCTTTGTTAATTGTCTGGCAAATATAGTACTATTTCTATTATTTGCAAAGTGGAGTTTGCAAAAATAAAAAGTGATGCTTAATAATTCATAAATTGCCGTTCAATTTCTCTCGCAGTGCCTGACCGGTGTAGCTGCGTTCGCAGCGCGCCACCTCCTCGGGAGTGCCTGCCACCACCAGTTCGCCACCCTTGGCTCCACCCTCGGGACCCATGTCGATGATGTAGTCGGCACATTTTATCATGTCGAGATTGTGCTCGATGATGACAAGGGTGTGGCCGCGGCGTATCAGCGCGTCGAAGGCGTCGAGCAGCTTGCGGATGTCGTGGAAGTGAAGTCCCGTGGTCGGCTCGTCGAAGATGAAGAGGGTAGGGTCGCTCTTCTCCAGGCTGAGGTAGTAGGCGAGCTTCACTCGCTGGTTCTCACCGCCCGAGAGGGTCGACGACGACTGTCCGAGCTTGATGTAGCCCAGTCCCACCTCCTGCAGCGGAAGCAGCTTCTTGACAATCTTCTTCTGTCCGTTCTCCTCGAAGAACTCGATGGCCTGGTTGACGGTCATCTCCAGTATGTCGTAGACGTTCTTGTCCTTATACTTTATCTCCAGTGCCTCCTGCTTGAAGCGCTTGCCGTGGCACGACTCGCACTCCAGCACCAGGTCGGCCATGAACTGCATCTCCACGGTGATGGTGCCCTCGCCCTTACACTCCTCACATCGTCCGCCCTCGCTGTTGAAGCTGAAGTGTGAGGCGGTGTAGCCCATCTGCTTGGCCAGCGGTTGCTCGGCCAGCAGCTTGCGTATCTCCTCGTAGGCCTTGACGTAGGTCACGGGGTTCGAGCGGGTCGACTTGCCTATCGGGTTCTGGTCCACGAACTCCACGTTGCGCAGGTTGCGCAGGTCGCCGCCTATCGAGGCGAACTCGCCCGGGCGCTCGGTACACTCGTCCAGCTCTCGCTTCAGGGCGCGGTAGAAGATGTCGCGCACCAGGGTACTCTTGCCCGAACCCGACACACCGGTGACCACGGTCATCACGTTGAGCGGGAAGCGCACGTCGACACCCTTCAGGTTGTTCTCGCGTGCCCCGGTTATCTCTATGTAGTCGCGCCACGGACGTCGTGACTGCGGCACGGGGATTTGCTCCTCGCCCAGCAGGTAGCGTATGGTGTGGCTGTTGGTGCCCGGCTTCAGGTCCTTCATGTCGCCCGCATAGACCACCTCGCCGCCCAGTCGGCCCGCGTTGGGACCGATGTCGATGATATAGTCTGCGGCGCGGATAATCTCCTCGTCGTGCTCAACGACAACCACGGTGTTGCCCAGCTGCTGCAGCTGGCGCAGCACGCCGATCAGCTTGTCGGTGTCGCGGCTATGGAGTCCGATGCTCGGCTCGTCGAGTATGTAGAGGCTGCCCACCAGGCTGCTGCCCAGCGATGTAGCCAGATTGATGCGCTGGCTCTCTCCGCCCGAGAGCGAGTTGCTCAGTCGGTTGAGCGTCAGGTAGCCCAGTCCCACGTTGATCAGGAAGCTGATGCGGCTGTTAATCTCGTGGAGAATGCGGCTTGCCACGTTGGTGTCGTGCTCGTTGAGCTTCAGCTGGTCGAAGAAGAGCTTCAGCTCCGTGATGGGCAGGTCCACCAGCTCGGAGATATTCTTTCCGCCGACGCGCACGTAGCCCGCCTCCGGCTTCAGTCGGGTGCCGTGGCATTTAGGGCAGAGCGTCTTGCCGCGGTATCGCGCCAGCATCACTCGGTACTGAATCTTATATTGGTTTTCCGACAGCATCTTGAAGAAGGCATTGATGCCCTCGAAGTAGGGCGTGCCCTCCCAGAGCATGCGGCGCTGTTCGTCGGTCAGTTCGAAGTAGGGGGTGAATATGGGGAATCCCGCCTTCTCGGCACCCTTGATGAGCATGTTCTTCCATACGCTCATCTTCTCGCCACGCCAGCAGACCACGGCACCGTCGTAGACCGACAGTGAGCGGTTGGGGATTACGAGATGCTCGTCGATGCCAATCACCCTTCCGAAGCCCTCACACTCGGGACAGGCGCCGATGGGCGAGTTGAACGAGAACATCTGGTCGGTAGGCTCCTCGAAGGTGATGCCGTCCGCCTCAAACTTGGTGCTGAAGGTGTGTAGCTTGGTGGTTCCGTCCGCCAGGTAGAATCGCAGCATGCAGATGCCGTCGCCCTCATACATGGCTGTCTCGGCAGAGTCGGTCAGTCGGCTCATGGAGTCCTTCGAGCTGTTGCAGCTCATGCGGTCGATGAGCAGCAGCACGTTGTCCTCGCTCTTCGGCTCATACTCCTCGATGCGTACCATCTCGCCATTGACCTCCAGGCGTGTGAATCCCTGCTTGAAGTCCATGCCAATCTGCTCCTTCATGGTTCGTCCGTCGCGCGGATGGATCTCGGTGAGCACGGTGTAGCGCGTTCCCTCGGGGTAGGAGAGCATGCAGTTCACTATGTCCTCCACGCTGTGCTTCTTCACCTCCTGACCGCTGATGGGACTGAAGGTGCGTCCCACACGGGCGAAGAGCAGACGCAGGTACTCGTAGATCTCGGTCGAGGTGCCCACGGTGGAGCGCGGGTTACGGCTGTTCACCTTCTGCTCTATGGCTATTGCGGGCGGAATGCCCTTGATGAAGTCACACTCAGGCTTGCTCATACGTCCCAGGAACTGGCGCGCATAGCTGCTGAGGCTCTCCACGTAGCGGCGTTGTCCCTCGGCATAGAGTGTGTCGAAGGCCAGTGACGACTTGCCCGAGCCGGAGAGGCCCGTGATCACCACCAGTTTGCCACGCGGAATCTGCACGTCGATATTCTTCAGATTATTGACTTTCGCTCCCTTAATCGATATGAAATCAGTCTCAGCCATAGTGTCTACTCCTTTTAATTTCCTATTGACGGCAAAAATAGTCATTTTTCGGCCATTTGACATCCTTATGATTGTTATTTCCTAAGAATTATGACCTATCTTTGCGGTCGCAAAGATTTAGTAAACATTACACATTATATATTTGATATGAGAATTAAGTACACGGTCATGTTGCTTCTCCTCCTGTCGTTCATGGGCCTGAAGGCTCAGACGACTGACAAGAGGCATCCAAAGAGAGAGTTTCGCGCAGCCTGGATTCAGGCAGTCAACGGTCAGTTCAAGGGCATGTCGCCCGAGAAGATGCAGAGCACACTCATCGCTCAGCTCAACAGCCTTCAGGAGGCTGGCATCAATGCCATCATCTTCCAGGTTCGTCCCGAGTCGGACGCCCTCTACAAGTCGTCCATCGAGCCATGGAGCCGCTTCCTGACCGGTACCCAGGG
>CAZKNB010000152.1:0-3984 GCA_964554075.1 uncultured Bacteroides sp. | reverse complement strand
GGCTCACGATAGTCGGCATCGGCATCGCCAATCACGTTGCCCTTGCCGTCGACTGTGCCGTCGGAGGTACGCATCACGACCTCAGCCTTTCCGTCGCCGTCGAGGTCGAAGACCATGAACTGTGTGTAGTGGGCTCCGGCACGCACGTTACGACCCATGTCGATGCGCCAGAGCTTCTTGCCGTTGAGCTTATAGCAGTCGAAGAGCACGTTTCCGGTGTATCCGTCGTGGGCATTGTCGTGGGCGTTTGAGGGGTCCCACTTCAGGATGATCTCATACTCGCCGTCGCCGTCAACATCGCCTATAGAGGCATCGTTGGGGGAATAGAAGTAGCTGTCGCCGGCAGGGGTAACGCCATCGGCAGGACGGTCGAGAGGGATGTCGATATAGCCAACGGGAGCATTCTCGGGCAGGTCGTAGTCGCCCTTCAAGGCCTCCTGCTCCACTCCGCCAACTACGGGCTTCACGGTGTAGGTGGTTCGTGACGTGCCGCTATACTGGTCGCGGTAGAATGTGCCCTTTGAGCTTGGTACACTGGCTATCTTGGTTCCGTCGCGATAGACATTGAAGGTGGTGTTCATCGGGTCGGAAGAGAGGTAGCGCCAGCTCAGTGCGACAGCCGACTGGCTCTCGCGGATGGCAACGACGCCTCGGTTGAGTTTCTCCTTCTGCATTGAAGCAAGGTCGTAGGCGGGCTGTGCCACAGTCATTGAAGCCAGTCCCATGGCCAACGCCATGCTGAATAGTTTACGTTTTTGTGTCTTCATTCTTTTCTTTTTTTGATATGTTTATTAGTTAGTATCTCATTTATATATTGCAATTTCATCGAGCACTACGCCTTCGTCCATCGCACGGAATGTCAATCGGTGGTTCTTCACGCCGTGACCGACGGGAAGGGTCAGCGTTCGCTGTGCCTGGCCGCGAAGGATGTTCTGCTTCCACTCCTCACTGCGTCCCTCGGTGTGATAGTCCACCACTTTCGCATCGCCATCGTCTACAGAAAGAGCGAAACGGAGGGTGTTGCCCTCTACGGGATGGCTGGGCAAGAGCCCAACGACGATGCTGACGCTGTCGCTCTCGCAGTCGGCGAAGTTGTAGGTCAGCTCATCGCCGCTGTCGGCTGCTACTGCTCTTCCGCCATAGCCAAGGCCGGGGCAGAGAGTGGCGTTGCCGGATGAATAGTCGGCACCGTCGAAACGGGCCAACAGGGTAGTTGCCAACGGATTTTCTCCACCGGACATCTGCTGTCCTCCTTCAGTCTTTGAAGCCGCGGTCAACATCTTCTGTCCATCGGCAGCTGCAGCTACTCTCTCCAGCTTTCCTTCACCAGCTTCGGGACTAACATGCTTCACCCTTTCGAACACGGGGAGACGGCGGGGCTGGAAGTCCATGATGCCTCGCCATTTCGGAGTGTTGTAGCGCTCGGTGAGCGAGGCAATGCTGTCGAAAGCGGCATCGCTCTCACTCCAGTCGCACTTGCCGTGGCGCGCCAACTGGGCCGTAAGCAGCTTGCGGTTCATCTGTGCCGCAGCCTTCACGGGGTACTCCACAAGCTGATAGTAGCAGTCGGCCTTCTCGGCGGGAATCTCGCTCTTCACAAGCTCGACAGCGTCGGATAGCTTACGATATTCAGCCAGACGACTGGCAATCTCCTCGTCGCTCCAGGGGAGGTCGGAGATTACCTTGTAGGCGGGGTCGCGCTCCTCGGTGCGGGTGTTGCCCAGGAACTCCGGGCGACGGATATATGAGAGGCGGTAGTAGCTGCGCATGACGGGAAGCAGCTCTGCGGCTGCCTTCTCGCCGAACTCGCGGGTCAGATAGGCGGAGAGGTGATTCTCCACGCCACGATCGACAACGCGGCCAACGTTCCAGGCCATGTCGAGGAAGAGTTCCGTCTGATACTCCAGGGGCTTGATGTCGCCGACGTTGAGAATCCACATTCTCTGGATGCCTCTTTCGTAGGCCAGCGCCATCTGCTGGATGATGAGTGATGGATTGGTTCCGCTGATCCACAGATAGTCGTGGGGGCGTCCCCAATATGATGTATGGTAGTAGATGCCGTTTCCTCCGCTGCGCTCACGTTCGGCAGCCGTGGGGAAATGGCGGATGAATCCGTAGTTGTCGTCACACCACATCAGCGTGACGTCGTCGGGCACACGAAGTCCGGCATTGTAGACATCGAGCACCTCTTTATATGGTATGAAGACCTGCGGCACCGAGGTGACATCCTTCGTCACATAGTCGGCAATCATACGGCGTTGCTCGGCAATGACGCGGGTCAGGACGCTCTTCTGCTCGTCGATGGTCTTTGCGCCATTCATGGCGCCGTCGTGCACTCCGCGCATTCCCAGCGTGAAGATGTTGTTGGAGGTGGCTACCTCCTCGACTCGCTTGCGCCAGAAGTCGAGCACATTCTCGCGGTTGTTGACGAAGTCGTACTCTCCCACTCCGTCGCGCCGCCATTCGCCGTTGGTGTTGCGCATCATCGGTTCGCAGTGGGACGTACCTATATATATGCCGTAACGCTCTGCCACTTCGCGGTTGCCCGGGGTGAAGAAGAAGGGCACCGAACACTCGTGCATGGCGGGCCAGAAGGTGTTGGCGCGCAGACGAAGCAGCAGCTCGAAGATGCGTTCGTGGGTGCGTGGCCCAATCTGCCCCTTGACGTCGCTAGGCTCGTAGTTCTGCCAGCTCCAGGGATTGAGTCCCCAGTCCTCGTCGTTGATGAAGATGCCGCGGTAGTCCACCGATGGCGACTCAACCAGGCTGTAGCCCTCGCGGAGGGTGAAGCTGTCACGCTTGCGCGGGGTGGCATCTGCCCACCACTCCCATGGCGATACGCCTATGAGTCGCGAGAGCTCCATGACGCCGTAGGCTGTGCCGTGGCGGTCGCTGCCGGCGATGACCAGACGTCCGTCGGCGGTCACCGTAAGCATGAAGGCCTCGTGGAGACCGGTCAGCGGAGTGAGGTCGACCCCACACTTCGAAAGCAGCTTGCTGCCCACAGTGCCCACAATCACCGAAGCGCCCTTGAGGCGCGCAGAGAGCTTAATGTCAGAGGAAAAGACGCTGCGATAGTCGCGAGAGAAGAGGTCGAGAGCCGTCCCGACAGGGTTCTCCTCATTGTCAAGACAAGCCACCGACAGCGTTTTGCTGCCGGAAAGCCGGAAGTCGTCTCCATAGACAGGGCATACGGAGAGCGCCACCGCAAGCGAAATAATGTATCTGATGCGTTTCATAGCGCAAACATCATAGTAGTATCTTAGTTGTTTTCATTTTTACTCTGCGAAGATATATAATTTTGACGTTTCTACATATATTTTTTGAGCGATAAATTACATGGCGTCAATTATAGATTCAGCATCTCAAGCCACTTTTTAGATATTTATCGAGTGCTTCAGCAAAAAAGTATCAAATTGATACATGATGGGAAATGGCTCATTGACAGCGAGAAAGCTAAAGATTTATTAAAGTAAAATCAAATAAAATCACGAAAAATTTCCTTATTAAAAAGGAATTGCTTTCCTTTGTATGTTTAAAATTATAGGTAGACTAAAAAGAAAACCATATATAAAAACTGTAATAATATGAAGATTTCACACATTGAGCACTTAGGCATTGCCGTTAAGAGCATCGAGGAGGCACTTCCCTACTACGAGCAGGTATTGGGTTTGAAGTGTTACAACATTGAGACAGTAGAGGATCAGAAGGTAAAGACTGCATTCCTCAAGGTTGGTGAGACTAAGATTGAGCTCCTGGAGCCAACATCACCGGAGAGTACCATCGCTAAGTTCATCGAGAACCGCGGAGCAGGCGTTCACCACGTGGCCTTCGCCGTTGAGGATGGCGTGGCTAACGCTCTCGAAGAGGCTGCTTCAAAGGAGATCCGACTCATCGACAAGGCTCCACGCAAGGGTGCAGAGAACCTTAACATCGCATTCCTCCACCCGAAATCAACTCTCGGAGTACTGACAGAGTTGTGTG
>CAZKNB010000151.1:0-4072 GCA_964554075.1 uncultured Bacteroides sp. | reverse complement strand
CCTACATCATAGTAGGCCTGGGCAAGGCCCGCATTGTAGGCACCAACTATGTCAGTGCTCCAGTTGTCACCAACCATCAGCGACTGGGAGGCCTGGGACTGAGTGGCGGAGAGAGCAAAGTTGAAGAGCTGGACGTTCGGCTTCAACACACCAATATCCTCCGAGAGAATCACACGACGGAAATAATGAGCAATGCCCGCCGACTCCATCTTGCGACTCTGCAACTCACGGAAACCATTCGAAAGAATGTAGAGATTGTAGTTCGGCGCCAGGTAGTCGAGAAGCTCGTGAGTGTGAGGCTTCACACCACCCTTGGTGTGAATCACCGCAAAGAAACCCTCACGATAGCGACGGACAAGCTCGGGGTCGTCTACCCCGACAGAAAGAAGCGGATAGGCGAAACGCTGGTCGTTAAGCTCCTCCTTGGTAACCTCACCACGACCATACTCCTCCCAAAGCTCATCGTTGCGCTTCAGATAGAGCGAATAGAAATGGGCGAAGGAATCGAAGTAGCGAGACAAACGATGCTCGTGATACATCGCTTCAAATGTATCACGAGCATTCGCTGTATGATCCCAAAGAGTGTCGTCGAGATCAAAAAAGATGTTACGATACCCCATTTACTTCACCTGGATGACAAGATACTTAGATACACTCCAGAACTCTGTCGGGTTGGTAATCTTGAGAGTCAACTCCTTCTTGCTATCCTTTACAAGCTCATAAGTACCTGCAGGGTGAGAGGTCAGAATCTCTGCACTCTTGGCATAGAGAGGAATCTCCTTAGTGGTACGGATGTCAATCTGAGTGAAGTAGCTCTTGTTGAAGTCACCACTCTTGAGCACATCGCCGCTCTTAAGGATGTTCTGCTGCTTAAGCTCAGACTTAGTGCCGAATACAAACCATGCTGTGTTGATGGTCTTGTCCTGAGCGTCGACAGTCTTAGCCTTAGCCTCGTTTGACTCTGTGAGACTCTCATTGTCGGCAGTAAGAGCGCTGACAGCCTCGTCGAGCTCCTGGATGCGGATATTCTTCTGAGCAAGCTCTGCCTGAAGATCCTCGATGCGCTGCTGCTTCTCGGCAAGCTCCTTAGTAAGCTTCTCGACAGCCTTCTTCAACTGAGCAGACTGAGTCTGGCTGTTCTTGAGCAGAGACTGAAGGCGAGAGATCTGAGCCTTGTTGTCCTCCATCTGCTGACGGATGAACTCGATGTCTGAGATGAGCTTATCCTTTGCATCCTGTGAATCCTCGGTGATGTTGCCACGCTGAAGGTCAACGCGATTCTCAGCATCGGTGATGCGACGGATACCATCCTGAACATCGTTGAACGCACCCATAATCTCATCCAACTCTGCGTTACGCTGGCTGAGAGCCAGTACCAATGAGTCATTCTGTGCCTGAAGGTCAGACTTCTGACCACCGCCATTACAAGCAGTCAGCATAGCTGCTCCTGCCAAAATAAAGATTAACTTTTTCATTGCTTTTTATATGTTTTAAAAATGCTATTCCTCTTCACGACGCTTGCGACGGCGCTCCTCACGGCGCTCTTCGCGACGCTCCTCCTTGGAGCGCTGCTTCTCCTCCTCCTCGTCGGCTCCACCAACAACGATGACTATCTCGCCTCGCGGCTCATTCTCCGTGAAATGGGCAACAAGCTCGGCAAGAGTGCCACGGACCGTCTCCTCGTGGACCTTGGAGATCTCACGCGACACACTGGCGGGACGATCCTCGCCAAAGAACTCGGCAAACTGGGCGAGAGTCTTGGTCAGACGATGGGGAGACTCGTAGAAGACCATCGAGCGCGTCTCGCCCTGGAGAGCAAGGAGGCGCGTCTGGCGTCCCTTCTTCTGCGGCAGGAAGCCCTCGAAGCAGAACTTCTCGTTGGGAAGTCCCGACGACACAAGAGCGGGCACGAAGGCTGTTGCTCCCGGAAGACACTCCACGACGATGCCGCTGCGAGTGCACTCGCGAACCACGAGGAAGCCCGGGTCGGAGATGGCGGGCGTACCGGCGTCGGAGATGAGAGCCACCGTCTCACCACCCTTGATGCGCGCCACGACGCTGGCAACCGTCTGATGTTCATTGAACTTATGATGCGAGAGCATGGCGTTCTTAATCTCAAAATGCTTGAGCAGGATGCCCGACGTACGGGTATCCTCCGCCAATATCAGGTCAGCCTCCTTCAGCACCCTGATGGCACGGAAGGTCATATCCTCCAGATTGCCCACAGGCGTGGGCACTACATACAATTTTCCGGTCATTACAGTCAACGTATTATCATATTCATCAAAAACCTCTTATGCAGGGGAAGTGACTGCAAATGTAGAAATAAATAAGATAAAAATGAGTAATAGCATTTAAAAGTATTACTTTTGCCAAAACTATTACGTAAGAAAAAACATATAATATGGTAGTATATTCTGAAGACCACATACACGAGACTAGAAGAAGAGGACGCATCGAGGTCATCTGCGGTTCAATGTTTTCGGGCAAGACCGAGGAGCTTATCCGCCGACTGAAACGCGCTAAGTTCGCTAAACAGAGGGTTGAGATTTTCAAGCCAGCCATCGACACGCGCTACTCCGACGAGAATGTAGTCTCACACGACAGCCACTCGATTGCTTCGACGCCTATCGACTCGTCGGCCAGCATCCTGCTCTTCACATCGGAAATTGACGTGGTGGGTATCGACGAGGCACAGTTCTTCGACAAGGGGCTGGTGGATGTCTGCAACCAGCTTGCCAACAACGGCGTGAGAGTAATCATTGCCGGACTGGACATGGACTTCCGCGGTGTGCCCTTCGGACCGATGCCCGACCTCTGTGCCATTGCCGACGAGGTCTCAAAGGTTCATGCCATCTGCGTGAAGTGTGGCGACCTTGCCGCCTACTCCCACCGCACCGTGAAGAACGACAAGCAGGTGTTGCTGGGCGAGACTGCCGAGTATGAGCCGCTCTGCCGCCACTGCTACCTGGAGGCGATGAAGGCGGACGGCGCCCAGGCTGAGGAATAGGGCTTCGAGCTTAGATTCAAACAAAGAAACGATATAGAGTAACCTTATGGAGAGAAAGAAAATCACCTTCGACAGTTTCATTCGTGGAACCATCGTCTGCATCATTATCGTGGCAGTGCTTGCCCTGCTCAACCGACTGAGCGGCGTGCTGCTGCCCTTCTTCATCGCGTGGATAATAGCCTATCTCATCTATCCGCTGGTGAAGCTGTTCCAGTATAAGTTGCGCGTGAAGAACCGTATTCTCTCCATCCTCTGTGCCTTCGTGACGATTCTGGCCGTCGGCGGAGGCATCGCCTACCTCTTTATTCCACCTATGATTGAGGAGATGAGCCGCGTGCATCAGCTGCTGCTCACCTATCTAAGCGACGGATTCGGCAGCCAGTCGCACATTCCCCACAGTCTGTCGGAGTTCATCAGGCAGAATGTCAGTCCAGACCTGATAAACAAATATCTCAGCGAAGAGAATCTCGCCAACCTGGCAAAGAGTGCCGTGCCTAAGCTCTGGGCACTGCTGACGGAGTCCATCAGCATCATCTTCAGCATTCTGGCTTCATTCGTCATACTGCTCTACGTGGTCTTTATCCTGATGGACTACGAGTCTATCGCCGAGGGATGGATCCACCTGCTGCCGGAGAAGTATCGCGACTTCACCAAGACACTGGTCGACGACGTGCAGACAGCGATGAACCGCTACTTCCGCGGTCAGGCGTTCGTGGCATTCTGCGTAGGCATACTCTTCTGCATTGGCTTTTCGATAATCGACTTCCCCCTGGCCATCGGCCTGGGACTCTTTATAGGAGCGCTGAACATGGTGCCCTACCTGCAACTGATTGGTTTCATCCCAACCATCCTGCTGGCGATACTTAAGTCGGCTGAGACGGGACAGAACTTCTGGATTATCATGCTGTCGGCTGTGGCTGTGTTTGCCGTGGTGCAGATCATTCAGGATGCGTTTATCGTGCCGAAGGTGATGGGTAAGATTACGGGGCTGAATCCGGCAATCATCCTGCTGTCGCTCTCCATCTGGGGTTCGCTGATGGGTATTATGGGTATGATTATTGC
>CAZKNB010000150.1:0-4085 GCA_964554075.1 uncultured Bacteroides sp. | reverse complement strand
ATTTATTCCGACATATTTTTTATATATGGAAGTTCAACCAGATTCTTGAATCCGTAGAACTTCTGAGCGTTACCACCGAGTAAGGCATTCTTTTCCTTCTCCGTCAGACGATAGCTCTTCGCTATGAAGTCGTAGGACATTCGGTAGGTGATGGCGGTGATGGTTCGCGGATAGTCCGACCCCCACATCAGCTTATTGATTCCCACCAGGTCCTGAGCGACCTTTATCGTGGTGATGGCACCGTTGAAGGGATAAAACTCATCATTGAAGAGCCACGTGATGCCGCCCGACTCAATCCTGACATTGCGCGCACGAGCCAGCTTGATCTGCTCGGTCCATCCCTCGCGAGTTACAGAGCCGAAGTGCCCGATGGCTATTCTCAGCTTAGGGAACGCGGCGATGATATCTCTCATCTCAGCCACCTGCTTGGCACCGTCGGCCAGGTCGATGGATAGGAAGACATCGTTCTCCTCCATCAGGGCAAACATCTTCATCATCTCCTCGCAGGTAAGCCACACGCGCTCGCCGTCGACATCAATCAGTCGCTGCGCCGGCAGCTTTATACCCTTGAAGCCCTGTGCAATCAGACTTCGAGCCTGCTCCAGGTAGCCGGGGCGACGAGCCTCGACAAGTCCGCAGCAGATGAAGCGGTCCGGATAGCGGCGCTGCACCTCGGCAAGGTAATCATTCTGCATACCGTCGATATACTCCTGAGTGATCACCGCAGCCGACACCTGCGCATAGTTCATATTCGAGAGAAAAACCTCTGCCGTGTTTTTTCCGTCAATCATAAAGGGAGGGAGCATCTGCCTCTCCTCACCCATAAACTCCGAACGTCCGTTCTCCAGCGTGCGGATTCGCTTGCCGTCGACCATCGTGTCCTGACGCAGCCACAAATGGGCATGGGCGTCGATTATAGGATAATAACTCCTCATAGGCACTCAGCGTCAATCGTCAAACTTCATCAGGATGCGGAACACCTTTGCGGGAGCTGCTGCCCATCCGTCCAAAGCCTCCTGAGCCTGCGACGGAGTATAGATGGCTGAGATAAGCTCGTTGACGGGACACGTGCCGCGCTTCACGTACTCCATCACTGCGCGGAAGTCCTCGGGCATCGCGTTGCGCGAACCACGGATATCCAGCTCCTTCATGACGAAATACTTGGTCTCGAATGGCACCTCCTTCTTGGCGTAGCCGATGCAGACCACGCGGCCGGTGAAGGCCACCTCATCGACAGCCGTGAGATAGGTGGCTGGTGAACCTACAGCCTCGATGACAACATCTGCGCCATTGCCGTCGGTAATCTCCTCTACGCGCTGATGAAGATTCTCGGTTGCAGAGTTTATCGTGTAGGCGGCACCCAGTCGGCGCGCCAGAGCCAGCTTCTCGTCGTCAAGGTCAACGGCGATAACCCTTGCGCCGCGCAATGCAGAACGAACTATGGCACCCACGCCAATCATTCCGCAGCCAATGACCATCACGACATCAATATCGGTAACGGCAGCGCGCGACACGGCATGGAAGCCCACACTCATCGGCTCCACGAGAGCAAAGTCGCGCGGAGAGATGGCATTGTCGACAATCACCTTCTGCCAGGGCACTACGAGGAACTCGCGCATTGCGCCGTCGCGCTGCACGCCCAACGTCTGATTGTGGCGGCAAGCATTCGGACGCTCGTTGCGACAAGAGCTGCAATGGCCGCAAGCGGTGTATGGGTTCACCGTACAAGCCAGTCCGCTCTTCAAATAGTCGGGCACGCCCTCGCCCACCCGTTCGATCACCGCACCAATCTCATGACCCGGGATCACGGGCATCTTAACCATCGGGTTGCGTCCGAGGAATGTGTTCAGGTCGGAGCCACAGAAGCCCACATACTTGATGCGAAGCAGCACTTCGCCAGCCTTAAGTTCTTGCTGTTCAACGTCGGCAAGCACCGCCTGGCGCTCGCCACATATCTGAATTGCCTTCATAGATATCTTCTCCTATTCTTTTATTTATGTAAGTGTTAGGTTAATCATTAGTCTTTCTTGTCAGCCTTAGCTGTTGAGCCATGTGTCGCGGAATCGCGGTTCGAGTATGGCTCTTACCTCCTTGAGCAGCTTCTCGTCGAGCGGAGCGTTGGCCCATTCGATGTTGCGAAGCACGTTCTCGGGTGAGGTAGTGCTAAAGAGAGTGGTGGCGATACGCGGGTTCCCTACCGAGTATCTGACCGCCAGCTGCTCTATAGACTTACCTTGACTCTTGCAGTAGTCCGCTGCCTTGCGACAGAGATCGCGCAGCGGTGCAGGAGCCGGATGCCAATCTGGAGCCCCGCGCTCCGTCAGCAATCCCATTGAGAAGGGTGAAGCGTTGATGACGCCTACATTCTTCTCCTCGAAATAGTCAAGATAGTCGCTCAGGGCATCGTCGTTCAGACAGTAGTGACAGAAGGAGACCACACTCTCCACCGTACCCGCAGGCACGTGGTCAATCACATACTTGAAGTGACGCAGCGTGAGGTTTGTGATCCCGACGTGCTTCACCACGCCCTTCTCGCGCAGCTCCACAAGTGCCGGAAGCGTCTCCTGGCACACCTGGTCGAGGTCGGCGAACTCTATGTCGTGGACATTAATGATGTCGACATAGTCAACGTTCAGCCTCTCCATACTCTCAAACACGCTCTCAGTGGCCCGCTTGCCCGAGTAGTCCCAGTAGTTCTTACCGTCGGCTCCGTAGCGTCCCACCTTCGTTGATAGATAATACTTACTGCGGTCAATCTGTTTCAGTGCCTTTCCCAACACCTGTTCAGCCTTCAAGTGACCGTAGTATGGCGATACGTCGATGAAGTTGATGCCATTGTCGACCGCAGTCTTCACGGCCTCGATGCCACGCTCCTCCTTCAATGAATGGAACACACCGCCGAGCGACGAAGCGCCGAAACTCAAGTTCGACACCTTCATACCTGTCTTTCCTATTTCTCTGTACTCCATAGTAAACAATTTAACAGTTGATGTTTCTCGAAAGCCCTTTTGCTTCGGGCTCTCCTTTATATATATTAGATTGATTTATTCCTTATCAACACTGCAAAGGAACATAAAAGAGTAAAAACTAGCGTAATACAATTTGCGCACAATATTACACTATATTGACAATTTTAATTATATTTGCCCAATAATTCACAAGCAGACAGGAATGAGAGACACGGAAATACCTAAATTTTATCTGCTGAATGCCGGCTATGCCGTCCATCATGCAGACTGGAACTATAAGAATGTGAACAGTCCGTTCGCACGAATCTATCTTGTCACCGAGGGAGAGGCAACGCTTCACATCTCCTCCGGTGCCAGCCACCGCCTTTTGCCAGGCCATCTCTACCTCATCCCGCCCTTTACGCCCCACAGCTATCAGTGCGACGGACTCTACGCGCTCTACTACATCCATATCTACGAGACGGCTGCGTCGGGTCACCTCTTCTTTGAGGACTACATCTATCCAACCGAGACCGTGGCGAGCGACTACGAGCGTCGCCTCGTGGAGCAACTGCTTGCCGTCAACCCCCACCGTGAGTTGAAACACTTCGACCCGAAGTCCTACGACAACAGTTCAATGCTAATGCACAATATTGCTATTGACAGTCAGAGTCCGCTCTCCACCACCCTCTCCACCCGCGGCATTCTCTACCAACTCCTGGCACGCTTCGCCGAGGGTGCGCAGGAGAAGTATCGCACCACCGACGACCGCATCAAGAGTGTTCTGCGACTCATCCGTCGCAACATAGACCGCGAGATTGATATGGAGAAGATGATGGAGACCTGCTGCCTGTCGAAGGCGCACTTCATCCGGCTATTCAAGAGGGAGATTGGCCAGACGCCCGTTCAGTACATTCTTCTGAAGAAGATGGAGAAGGCGCAGCTCCTGCTGCTGACCACCAATCAGACGGTGAAGGACATTGCCTACAGCCTATCCTTCGATAACATCGGATATTTCGACCGCACCTTCAAACGGCTGACAGGAGTAACGCCAGGGGAATATCGGGTGTCGCTGCGCGACAAGGGGTAAAAAAGGAAAGTCGCCAAACGACCATCCAGAATCGTTCAGCGACTTTC
>CAZKNB010000149.1:0-4117 GCA_964554075.1 uncultured Bacteroides sp. | reverse complement strand
AGCAGCTCTAGGTAGATTTGGGCGGCCTCCTCCATCTCCTTGATGACAATATATTCATCGGCAGTGTGGGAACGAGATGAACGGCCCGGACCAATCTTTACTGACGGGAAAGACATGAGAGCCTGGTCGGAAAGAGTGGGGGAGCCGAAGGGCTTGCGACCCATGGACACGGCACGACGAACAAATGGATGAGACTCCTCGATGCGCGACGAGTTGAGACGGAAAGAGCGGGGACGAACCTCACTCTTCACATTCGCCTGAATCTCGGCATAAAGCTCCTCGTTCTTGTAAAGCTCGTTGCTGCGGACATCAACCACAAAGGTACAACGGTCGGGAACAACATTGTGCTGAGTACCCGCATTCACCACCGTCACACTCATCTTCACCGGACCCAACATAGGCGATACACGCTCGAAACGATGGTCGCGGAACCAAGCGATGTCGTCCAATGCACGATAGATGGCATTGATGCCCTCCTCACGAGCCGCATGACCAGCCTTGCCGTAGGCAGTGACATCAAGAACCATCAAACCCTTCTCGGCTATCGCAGGATGCATCTCCGTAGGTTCGCCTACAACACCCAGCGTGATGGGCGGAAGCATGGGAAGAACACTCTCTATGCCGTTCTTGCCCGAAACCTCCTCCTCACACGACGCAAGGTAGATGAGATTGTAGCTCTGGGGAGTGCGACACAGCTGCATGAAGACCTGAAGAAGAGTGGTCAGGCTGGCACCCGCATCGTTGCTGCCAAGGCCGTAGAGCTTGCCATTCTCCTCGAGAGGATAGAAGGGCTCACGGCGCCATCCGTTGACGGGACGCACAGTGTCGATGTGAGAGTTGAGAAGGATGGTCGGCTTGTTGAGGTCGAACATCGGGCTGAGAGCCCAGACATTGTTGCCGGAGCGCGACGTGCTCACGCCCATAGCCTCGATATAGTTTTGCAGGAAGTCGGCAGCAGCACCCTCTTCGCGGCTTACCGACGGTATGGCAATCAGCCCCTTCAGCAGGCTGACAGCCTCGTTCGTAATGGTTGTAATATCATATTTCATACCGCAAAAGTACTGATAAATAGTGAAAAATGGGATAGTTTCAGATAAAACTAATAACTTTGCACTTTAGATTCACTAATCAATAAAGAAAAGATGAATAAAAATCATTTATCAGTCTTGGTTCACAACCAAGCTGCGAAATATGGCGAGAAGGTTGCGTTGAGATACCGCGACTACGCTACATCGCAATGGATTCCTATCACATGGAAACAACTGTCCGCCACCGTGAAGCAGTCGGCTAAGGCTCTCGCCAAGCTGGGTGTGAAGGAGGAGGAGAACATAGGAATATTCGCTCAGAACATGCCGGGATGGTTCTACGTCGACTTTGGCGCCTACGCCAACAGGGCGGTGACCATTCCTTTCTATGCCACGAGCTCTCCGGCTCAGGCTCAATACATCATCAACGACGCACAAATCCGCTACCTCTTCGTGGGTGAACAGTATCAGTATGACTCTGTGTTCAGTGTCTTCGGATTCTGTCCGTCGCTCGAAAAGCTGATTATCTTCGACCCGAAGGTGAAGCTCGACCCGCGCGACACCTCGTCAATCTATTTCGACGAGTTCCTGAAGATGGGCGAGGGCGAGGAGATGGCTGCCACCGTGGCAGAGCGTACGGCACGCGTGGAGGACACCGACCTTGCCAACATCCTCTATACATCGGGAACTACAGGTGACCCGAAGGGCGTCATGATCCACCATACAGCCTACAACAGTGCATTGCAGGCTCACAAGGATCGCCTGACCACCCTCAGCGACAAGGATGTCTCAATGAACTTCCTGCCGCTGACTCATATCTTCGAGAAGGCATGGTGCTACTTCTGCCTCTACATGGGCATTGAAATCTGCATCAACCTGCGCCCGACAGACATCCAGAAGACCATCAAGGAGATTCGCCCGACACTGATGTGCAGTGTGCCGCGATTCTGGGAGAAGGTATATCAGGGCGTTCAGGAGGTCATCAACAAGGAGACCGGACTGAAGAAGAAACTGATGCTCGACGCCATCAAGGTGGGACGTGAGCACAACATCGACTACCTGCGTCAGGGAAAGACGCCGCCAGTCACACTCCGCATGAAGTACAGATTCTACGAGAAGACCATCTACTCGCTGCTGAAGAAGACCATCGGTATAGAGAATGGCAACTTCTTTCCGACTGCCGGAGCTGCCGTACCCGACGAAATCTGCGAGTTTGTCCACTCGGTCGGCATCAACATGATTGTTGGTTACGGACTGACAGAGTCGTGCGCCACGGTAAGCTGCTTCCCGAACGAGGGCTACACCATCGGTTCGGTTGGTACGCTGATGCCTAACGTTCAGGTGAAGATTGGCGAGAACAACGAAATTCTGCTCAAGGGAGATACCATCACTCAGGGCTACTACCGCAAGCCGCACGAGACAGCCAAGGCTATCGATGCCGACGGATGGTTCCACACGGGCGATGCAGGACGTCTGGAGGGCGACACGCTCTACCTGACAGAGCGCATCAAGGACCTCTTCAAGACCTCAAACGGAAAGTATATCACTCCGCAGGCCATAGAGACTAAGCTCGGAATTGACCGCTACGTAGACCAGATTGCCATCATCGCCGACGGAAGGAAGTTTGTCTCTGCACTGATTGTGCCCGTCTATCCGCTGGTGGAGGCCTATGCGAAGAGTCATGGCATCGTCTACAACAACATTGAGGAGCTGCTCCACAACGAGAAAATCAATGAGCTCTTCCGTGAGCGCATCGACACCCTGCAGCAGCAATTCGCTCATTACGAGCAGGTGAAGCGATTCACCCTGCTGGCAGAGCCATTCAGCATGCAGCGCGGCGAACTGACCAATACGCTGAAGCTGAAGCGCGGAGTTATCGCAAAGAATTATAAATCTGCCATCGATAAGATGTACGAGGAGTAGCAACTCTTTGATAAGAAACAGATTTACACTATCTTTGCACCCCAAAAGAGAAATAAGATGATAACCATAGAGCAACTTAAAGAGATAAAGGAGCGCACCGAGGCGCTGAACCGCTACCTGGACATCGACGCCAAGAAGATTCAGGTGGAGGAGGAGCAGCTTCGCACTCAGGCTCCGGGTTTCTGGGACGACCAGAAGGCTGCCGAGGCGCAGATGAAGAAGGTGAAGGGACTGCAGAAGTGGATTGATGGCTATAACCACGTCAAGACTTTGACTGACGAGGCTCAGCTCTCTTTCGACTTCTATAAGGATGAACTCGTCAGCGAGGAGGAGGTCGATGAGGCTTACAGTAAGGCTTACGAGGCTATCGAGGACCTGGAGCTGAAGAACATGCTGCGCGGCGAGGCTGACCAGATGAGCTGCATCCTGAAGATTAATTCGGGTGCCGGCGGTACGGAGAGTCAGGACTGGGCATCGATGTTGATGCGTATGTACCTGCGCTACGCCGAGACCAACGGCTACAAGGCTACCATCTCTACCCTGCAGGAGGGCGACGAGGCGGGTATCAAGAGCTGTACCATCCAGATTGAGGGCGACTATGCCTACGGATATCTGAAGGGCGAGAATGGCGTTCACCGACTGGTTCGCGTGTCGCCCTACAACGCTCAGGGTAAGCGTATGACTTCGTTTGCGTCGGTCTTCGTCACTCCGCTGGTCGACGATACCATCGAGGTGAACATCCAGCCGGCTTGCATCACATGGGATACATTCCGAAGCGGCGGTGCCGGTGGTCAGAATGTCAACAAGGTAGAGTCGGGAGTGCGTCTGCGCTATCAGTTTAAGGATCCATATACAGGCGAGGAGGAGGAGATTCTCATCGAGAATACCGAGACCCGCGACCAGCCTAAGAACAAGGAGAACGCAATGCGTCAGCTGCGCTCTATCCTCTACGACAAGGAGCTGCAACACCGCATGGCGGAGCAGGCTAAGGTTGAGGCTGGAAAGAAGAAGATTGAGTGGGGCTCTCAGATCCGCTCTTATGTCTTCGATGACCGCCGCGTGAAGGATCATCGTACCAACTATCAGACGTCGGATGTGAATGGCGTGATGGATGGTAAGATTGAGGCGTTCGTTAAGGCGTACTTGATGGAATTCTCGGAAGGAGAATA
>CAZKNB010000148.1:0-4129 GCA_964554075.1 uncultured Bacteroides sp. | reverse complement strand
CTATTTCTGCATTTTATGCGAGAATAACATAAATTTGCGGCGATAAAACGTAATACGCATTAACAGAAATGGAGATAAACAGCGCAGAGTTCGTCATCAGCAACACCGACGTCAATAAGTGTCCGGCAGGAACGCTACCCGAGTATGCCTTCATCGGCCGCTCAAACGTGGGCAAGTCCAGCCTGATAAATATGCTTACCAACCGAAGCAAGCTGGCCATGACATCTGCTACGCCGGGTAAGACGATGCTTATCAACCATTTCATCATCAACCGCAGCTGGTATCTGGTCGACCTGCCCGGCTACGGATATGCGCAGCGTGGACGCAAGGGGCAGAATCAGATTCAGAATGTCATAGAGAGTTACATCCTGAGACGTGAGCAGATGACCAACCTCTTCCTGCTCATTGACAGCCGCCTCGAACCGCAGAAGATTGACCTGGAGTTCATGGAATGGCTCGGAGAGAACGGCGTTCCCTTCGCCATCGTCTTCACCAAAGCTGACAAGCTGGGCGGAGGCAAGCTGAAGATGAACGTCAACGCCTATCTGAAGGAACTCAAAAAGCAGTGGGAGGAGCTCCCGCCCTACTTCATCTCTTCGTCGGAGAACAAGACAGGACGTAAGGAGATCCTGGACTACATCGAGGAGGTAAACAGAGAGGTAAACAAGAATGTATTAAACTAATAATATATAGAACTATTTAATTTATATTTTTACGTATGAAACAGTTTTTTAAAACAGTGATGGTGGCTGTATGTGCCATCCTTTTCACTTCACAAGCACAGGCTCAGATTCTTAAGAACATCCTCAACTCAAGCTCACTCAGCAAGGTTGTAGAGGCTGTTACTGGTACATCAACTACAGTTGACCTCACAGGTACATGGACATATACCGGCTCTGCTGTAGAGTTCGAGTCAAGCAACCTCCTGAAGCAGGCTGGTGGTTCTGTAGCATCTGCTGCGCTCACAAAGAAGATTGACACACAGCTCTCAAAGATTGGCATCAAGTCTGGCAAGGTAACCTTCACTTTCAACAGTGACAACACCTTCACCAGCACTGTAGGTAGCCGTACTCTGAGCGGTACTTACTCTTACGACAGCAGCTCAAAGGAGCTTAAGCTGACCTACGCTACTCTCGCAAGCTACACTGCGACACTGAACTACACATCTTCACAGATTGAGCTCCTCTTCAGCTCAGACAAGCTGTTGAGCATCATCTCAACTATCAGCTCTAGCAGCAGCAACTCTACTCTGAGCACTCTCGGTAGCCTCGCTGGTAGCTACGACGGTATGAAGACTGGTCTTACATTCAAGAAGAAATAATCTCCCCGGAGAAGAAGATATTTCGAGACAAAGAGAGCCCGGACACTCACACGAAGTGTTCGGGCTTTCTCTTTTTATCTGTCAGATTTTCCATATATATCTTGCTGCGGAATGGAATTATCCATTATCTTTGCTGACCGATAACAAAGAGAATAAGGAGTAGAGATGAATCAACAATATCCGTCGGCACTGCTAGAGAGAGCCATCAACGAGTTTTCCAAACTGCCCGGCATAGGGCGAAAGACGGCACTCCGACTCGTGTTGCACCTGCTGAGACAGGACAACGAAACGGTGGAGGCGTTCGGCAACTCGGTCATCACGCTGAAACACGACGTGAAATACTGCCGCGTCTGTCACAACATATCCGATACGGACGTGTGCCTGATATGCTCCAATCCGGCTCGCGACGCCTCAACGATTTGCGTGGTGGAGAACATCCGCGACGTGATGATCATCGAGGCTACACAGCAGTTCAAGGGTCTATACCACGTGCTTGGCGGAGTGATTTCACCTATGGACGGCATCGGTCCGGGCGACCTTCAGATCGAGAGTCTGGTGGAGAGAGTGAAGGCTGGCGGAGTGAACGAGGTCATCATGGCGCTGAGCACCACGATGGAGGGCGACACAACGAGCTTCTACATCTACCGCAAGCTGGAGCAGACGGGGGTAAAGCTCAGTGTGCTGGCGCGAGGTGTGTCGGTGGGCGACGAACTGGAGTACACCGACGAGGTGACGCTGGGACGAAGCATAGTGAACCGCACCATCTTTACAGGTACAGTCTGAGCCGTCAGCCAACGAGGGCTGCCGACATCATCGAGCGACACGCAGCCGACCAAGCAACATAAAGAATTGACTAAAAGAATAATACTATACAGATAAATGGAGAAAGAGATTAAAGGCATGGTTGCCAGACTAAAATATGGCTTTGCAGCGGTATGGATTGTGGCTGCAATCACCTTCGTGTGTGGAGAGATGGACATCATCCCCAACGGACTGCTGACCGACGACGTTCGCGCCACCTACATCTTCGAGACGATTTCCATCCTTATGACAGCCACCATGCTGCCCGTATCGCTTAAGCTGTTCAACTTCGTGCTGACGAAGAAGGTGAACGAAGAGAGCCTGCTTAAGGCCCTGCATCACTATCGTGTGTGGAGCGACGTGCGTCTGCTGATACTGCTTGCCGTGGTACTCGTAGGACTCGTCTGCTACTATCTGACAATGAGTAAGACCGGAGGTCTCTGCGCACTGATCGGACTCATCGCTACCCTCTTCTGCATCCCGGGAGAGGAGCGCATACGCCAGGAGTTGCACATCCAAAAAGAGGAGAAACAATGAGAGAATCATATCTGTCAAACAAGAGGATATACCTGCGCGCCGTGGAGCCGGAGGATCTGGAGATCATGTATGCCATTGAGAACGATCCGGAGATGTGGGACATCAGCAACTTCGTGTCGCCCTACTCCCGCTACTTGCTGAAGCAGTATATCGAAGCCTCACAGAGCGATGTCTTTGCCGACAAGCAGCTGCGACTAATGATTGTGGGCCGCAGCGACAACGAGATTATCGGGACACTGGATCTTACCGACTTTGTTCCGCTACATTCGCGCGCCGAAGTGGGAATAGCCGTACGCCGTGAGTTCCGCGGCAAGGGTTACGCCACCGACGCCCTGGCCCTGCTCTGCGACTACTGTTTCCGTTTCCTGCGCATGCACCAGCTATACGCACGCATGGCAGCCGACAATGCAGAGTGCATCGCCCTCTTCCGCTCGGCTGGATTCAGCCAGACAGCAGTATTGAAGGACTGGCTCATCTCGAAGGATGGATGCAGCGACGTGCTCCTCTTCCAGAAGATTCAGCCAAAGGGTTGAGCAGAGCCTCAGCCCTGCACAAGCAAACACTGCCGACGACATAAGCTGCCCCCCAGAAGTTAGTTCATTAAAGGAATTTGCGGGAAGCGTGACCAAATCTCATACTTGCTTCCCTGACGACTCATCACCTGCTTCCATAGACTGCCGCTATCGGAACGCAACATTCCGACCACATCCTCCTTGCCAACAATCCAGGTGTTCTCGGCAATCTCACCCATCAGCTGCATGCTGTCCCAACATGCATAGCCCAGGAAGAAGCGCATGGAGCTGTAGTCACCGCCATTGAGAATGTAGCGTTTGACATATTCGAAATCCCCGTTAAGGTAGAGACCGTTACCCATGTTCAGGGAGTCGGGAACGTCGTCGAGAGTGTGCAGATAAAAGAGCACATCGTGGCCGACGGGACCGCCATGATAGAGGGGTATTGTGTCGAAGAAGCGCAGTTCGTCGACGATTGAGTTGAGAGATAGACTAAGTTTCTTGTTCAGAATCAAGCCCATAGTACCTTCGTCATTGTGATCGACCACAAAGACGACCGAACGTCCGAACACATTGTCACAGAGGAATGGCTCCGAGATGAGGATGCGTCCTCTTGACGGGGTGACATTGTTTGAACGAATCTTGAATATGTCTGTTCTGCTTGCTTTCATGCCGTCTAATTTAGGGCTTATTCCTTTAACTACAAATATTTATTATCCTTTTTCCACTCATCTAATATTTTTTAACCAATAGCGCCACAACCACCTATCGACCTCATTATCTGACAATCAAGCGCGCCACACGCTTCCCAATCGGGCATTACAATTAAGTTTAGCCTCTATTTATACGGCTCCAGACTTGCACAGTTCAGGAAAAATCATTACCTTTGCCGACGTAATCAATGAATGGTGCGTTAGTTCAGTTGGTTAGAATACATGCCTGTCACGCATGGGGTCAC
>CAZKNB010000147.1:0-4177 GCA_964554075.1 uncultured Bacteroides sp. | reverse complement strand
GCCATCAGCTGCTCCAGCGTCAGATGCATGCGGTAGTGCCAATAATTCTTCGGGTTTGCAGGCACGTTGATGCGCTCGGCATCAACATCCGGATTGCGCCAGAAACCATCGACCGACATCCAGTCCTGGAACGACGGCACACACAGCATCGACGGCGCATAAAGCAATCCGCGCATCACCTCCTCACACTGCTCGGGCGAAATCTCCATCGGCGCATCGCCACAATGACGCATCACGTTGTTGAAGAAGTGCTGCGTCTTCTCGCGATCCTCACGCCACCATCCACGCAGCGTCGACATATCGTGGGTCGAGAATGTCGATACGGAGCGATAGGGGTAGGCCATCACGTTGCCAAACTCATAACCCACCTCCTTCGGCATTCGCGGAATCTCCAGGCTCAGGATGCGCAGCTCGTTCATCACGCTCTCCACGCATGCCGGAATCATGCCCAGGTCCTCACCGCACACCAACATACGCGTTGACTGGGTCAGGCGAGGCAGCTTCTTCATCGCGGCGTCGCGCCAGAAGTCGTTGTGGCGATGGTAGTAGTACTGCTCGTAGAGATTGCCGAAGCACCACTTGTCACCGTCAGCCAGCGCACGGAAGGCGTAGTCCAGGTTGGCACTGATGCGCGGATGGAAGGTCTGCGGATTGAGACGGTCGCGCACGAAGAGCACGTTGCTGATCAGCGCGTAGAGTCCCTCCTTCAGCTCCGGGTCGTCGATGGCATTGTCGCGGAAGTAGCGCTCCACCTTGCGCTGAGTGTTGAACTCCTCGCGCATGCGATAGCCGCCACAGCGACCGTCGGAAGTGGGCTCCACAAAGTGGCTCTTCACGTAGTCGGCTCTCTCGCCGAACCTCTCGCTCAGCACCCAGTCGGCGATGTATGGCTCCGTCATATCCTCGCTGAAGTTCAGGCCGTAGCCGACAATCTCCTCGCGAGTCATAGGTAGCGCGGGAGCGAACTGTCCCAGCAGACCGTGAACGGAGTGGGTCGGGATCTCCCAGATGCGGAAGAATCCCAGCACGTGGTCTATGCGGTAGGCGTCGAAGTACTCCGACATCTTGCGGAAGCGCTTCATCCACCAGCTGTAGCCATCCTGCTCCATCAGCTCCCAGTTGTAGGTCGGGAAGCCCCAGTTCTGACCGTTGACAGAGAAGTCGTCGGGCGGTGCACCAGCCTGACCGTTGAGGTTGAAGTAGTGGGGCTCTGCCCACGCCTCCACGCTGTCGCGGCTGATGCCGATTGGGATGTCGCCCTTCAGAGCCACGTGGTGGTGGCGGGCATACTCGGCTGCGCGTTTCAGTTGCAGGTGAAGATGGTATTGCACGAACATATAGACGCCGATGGCCTCGTAGTCGGCTGAACCCGGCGTGCAGAGGCGCTCCACCTCGGCAGCGTCGTAGCTGTTGAGCTGCGGCCAGTCGCGGAAGTTGGCAGTGTTGTATCGGTCGCGCATCAGGCTGAAAACGGCGTAGTTGCGCAGCCATTCGCCATTGGTGCGATAGAAGTCGGCAAAGCCCTCGCTGCGGAGCGTAGCCTCGCCCTCCTGCTTATAGTAGAGGTTGATATATTCCCATTTCAGCTTCTCGACAGCCTCGTAGTCGACCTCAGCCAGTGCGTTCAGCTTCTGGCGGCGGCGCTCAAGCTCCTTCGCCTTCTTGTCGTCGCTGAGCGGGCCGAGCTGGCGCACATCGATATAGAGAGGATGGAAAGCGTAGATAGATATGCTGTTGTAGGGATAGGAGTCGGTCCAGGTGTGCGTCATTGTCGTGTCGTTGATAGGCAGGATCTGCAGAAGCTTCATGCCGCAGAGCGCTGCCCAGTCGACCATCTTGACGAGGTCGCCAAAGTCGCCTATGCCGCAGCTTCCCTCCGAGCGGAGCGAGAAGACGGGGATTGCCACGCCTGCGCCTCGCCATTGACCGATGCCGAAGTCGGGAGCCACGTCGTTGACCATCAGCGTGTCGTTGTCGGAGAGCTGAGGAATGTAGAGCGAGCGGTTGTCGCGGTGTTCCCACTCCTTGACGGTGCGTCCCTCGGCGTCGTAGAGCACGTACTTATACTCCATGTTGTATCCGCCGCGTCCCACGGGGATTGTGGCTTGCCACTCCGGGAAGAAGCGGTTGTTCATCACCATGGCGCGGCTGTCGTCCCATGCGCCCAGTTCGCGCGAAGCACCGCATACGGCGATAGTCAGGTTGCTGTCGATGTTTGGAGCGTAGAGTCGCAGCGTCACTGTTCCCCCCGTCGGCACCCTCTTGACCTCGTCGCGCTGCGGACGCGACTTGATGGCCTCGGTGAAGGCAGAGCTGTAGAGCGGAGCATCCTCGGGCGCATCCAGCCAGTAGTCGTTGGTGATGAAGCGGCGGCTGGCACCACCCTTGATGACGATGTGTCGGCTCAGAGTCTCGCTCTCCGAGCGCAATCTTCTGCCGTTGGCGTCGGCAATGAAATAGTGATAGCTTACCGCAGCCGAGCACGCGAAGGCGTTCAGCTCAGCGTCAGCGTTCCAGTGCACACCGTCGGCAGTGTGAAGTTCCACGACGAGCTCCGGCAGTTTGCTCTCCGGCTCATCCTCCTTGACGACGAGACAAACCTTCTCGCCCCAATTAGTGCGATACTCAATAGCGAATGACGCAACCATATCTTTTCCCTCCTTTATGTTTTTATATTAAATTGCTGCAAGATAAAACAATATTTTGTGATTTTATTCTTTTATTTGTTTTTTCTTTCTACTTTTGTGCTGAATAACATAATTTTAGCGCACAATAATGGTACAAGTAAGTCTTGACGGGATGAACATCTCGGAACACATACCAGATATATGGAACGTCCTGAGTGACGAAGAGCGAGAGCTGCTGACGGCAAATTTCACCCTGCAACGATACAAGAAAAATGAGATTATCTATTGCGAGGGCGAGAAGCCGGGTCACCTGAAATGCCTTGTCGACGGTAAGGTTAAGATCTATCGTGACGGCGTAGGCGGACGTAGCCAGATTATCAGAATGATTAAGCCGACGGAGTATTTTGGCTACAGAGCCTTCTTCGCCGACGAGAACTTTGTGACTACAGCTGCCGCATTTGAGCCCTCTACCATCGGATATGTCCCGATGGAGACTATTGATATTCTTATTCGTCAGAACAACGCCCTGGCGCTCTTCTTCATCCGTCAGCTCTCCATCGACCTCGGCATTGCCGATGCCCGTACGGTGAACCTGACCCAGAAGCACATCCGTGGACGTCTGGCCGAGTCGCTCCTCTTCCTGAAGGATAGCTATGGCGTGGAGGAGGATGGATTTACGTTGAGCATCTACCTCTCTCGAGAGGATCTTGCCAGTCTCTCCAACATGACGACATCCAATGCCATCCGCACTCTCTCCAACTTCGCTTCCGAGCGTCTGATAGCCATCGACGGCCGCAAGATAAAGTTGATCGACGAGGAGAAGCTGAAGAAAATCTCGAAAATCGGATAGAGCATTAGGATTTTGCTTTGCAGGATTGGACCGGACGCTATACATAGCGTCCCTACATTCCGATAGAATGGATATTGCAGTGTAGAATGATATTTGTCGTTCAGTAGGGACATCCTCACAGACTAATGAATACCCAATGAAGCTTAACATCCCCATAGGCAGAATGTAGGGTCGCTATGTATAGCGACCGCCATAATGCCGCATGGTTCAATATAATAGCCCAAAATGGCATGCATCCGAAACTTAAATAAGGATGAGTATTTCCCAATTATGAAAATAGAATCGAGTTATATATTTCTGAAGGATTTAATCTTCTTTGCTCGCCATGGAGTGGCTGAGCAGGAGAGGATTGTGGGTAATGAGTTCAGGGTGCAGCTGCGTCTGAAGGTGGACTTCAGCAAGGCAGCAGAGAGCGATGAGCTGGAGGGCACCGTGAGCTACGCCGATGTCTTTGAGGCGGTGAAGAGCGAGATGGATATTCCCTCGAAGCTGCTGGAGCATGTGGCTATGCGTATATCCCGCCGCCTTCTAAACGACTTCCCGATGATTGAAGTCGTGGAGATAAAGCTTGAGAAACGAAATCCACCAATGGGTGCGGATATAGATACCGCCGGAGTGGAAATGGTCGTGCAGCGACCCTGACGTCGGAGACCACAGGAGTACATCACCATCTTATTTATTGAAGTTCCCTTCCCCACCA
>CAZKNB010000146.1:0-4213 GCA_964554075.1 uncultured Bacteroides sp. | reverse complement strand
CCCACTACACCAACACCGCAAAGTACGCCATGCTGCTTGCCGACGAGTTTATGCGCGTCATCCATGTCTCTACCCACGTGCCTCTGCGCAAGGCTTGCGACCTGGTGAAGAAGGAGCGCATCATCACCGTCTCCCTGCTTCTGGAGGATGCTTGCCGCCAGTTCGGCATAGCTAATCCGAAGATTGGCATCGCGGGACTCAACCCGCACTCAAGCGACGGCGGACTCTTCGGCGACGAGGAGGCTCTGGAGATTATCCCAGCCGTTGAGGAGCTGAAGGCGCAGGGCCACAACGTTGAGGGTCCCGTGCCGCCCGACACACTCTTCGCCAAGGCCAAGGGAGGATTCTTCGACGGTTGCGTGGCCATGTACCACGACCAGGGACATATCCCCTTCAAGGTTGTCGGCTTCAACTGGGACCCCGAGACAAAGAAGATGCAGAGCGTGAAGGGCGTAAACATCACCCTCGGACTCCCGATCATCCGTGTATCCGTGGACCACGGAACAGCATTCGACGTGGCAGGCAAGGGCATAGCAAGCCCCGACGCACTGCTTCTCTCTATTGATTACGCTTCAAAAATGGCGGTGAACCGCAAGAAGAATTTATGATAGCAGTTATTGCAGACGACATAACAGGCGCCGCCGAGATTGCGGGCATAGGCTACAGCTACGGGATGAGGGTTCGTCTCACCCGTGAACTGACCGCCGGATGCACCTCGCGCTGCGACCTGCTCGTTGTCATTACGAACACACGCTCAGCCACGCGCGCCGAAGCTGTCGCTCAGTCGGCAGAGATAGGGGCGAAGCTGAGCTCTCTGGGAGTGAAGGATGTATTCAAGAAGTGCGACTCCGTGCTCCGCGGCCATGTGGCAGCCGAGCTTCACGCGCTTCTCGACGCCCTGGGCAAGGATGCAGCCCTGCTTCTCCCCGCCAATCCGTCGATGGGCAGGGAGATTGTCGATGGGCGCTACCTGGTCAATTCGCGTCCGATCACCGAGACACCCTTCGCCCTCGACCCCGAGTTTCCCGCCACGAGCGACAGCGTAACGCAGTTGCTGGGCGAGGGCGAGGTCATCTCCGCCAACAGCAACCTGACTGTTGAGCGCGGACATATATATATAGGCAATGTGTCGGCCGAAGAGATACTCCGCATCTACAGCGCGCGTATCGCCGACAATGTACTTCCTGCCGGCGGTGGCAGCTTCTTCCGCGCCTATCTTGAGCGGAAGCGTCGCCATCGTACTCCGCAGGCCCCTTTCACAGGCTTTGTGCCACAGAGACTGTTGATGATATGCGGCAGCACCATACGCCACGAATCGCTTCTCGGTGAACTTTCTGCATCCAGGATTGTTGTAGAAGAGATGCCCCGGGAGGTCTATTGCGGTGATGCTGCCTCTGATGAGTGGATTGATCAGCTTGAAGAGCGATACAGAGAGGATGATAAGCTGGCTGTGCGGATTGACCAGCCCGTGGCCTCCGACCCCGCCTATGCGGTGAGGCTGAAGGGGGTGATGGCCGACGCAGCTACGCGGATAGTAGAGAGTGACCGTGTGGACAACCTCATCGTTGAGGGAGGAGCCACAGCCTTCAGCGTCATTGAACGACTTGGCTGGCGCAACTTTGAAGTCGTCGGACAGCTCTCACCGGGGGTTATCACACTCCGTCCGCAGGAGAGCGAGAGCCCGCTGCTCTTCACTCTGAAGCCGGGGAGCTATCAATGGCCTGAAAGACTAATCACATAGCACGAAAAACGATTTGATGAAACAAACAGTACTATTTATTTTACTACTGATAGCGACTAGCCTTGCTCGGGCACAGAGCTATCGTTACATTGACATTGAGGACGGACTGAGCAATCAGAATGTCTATACCATACAGAAGGATAAGAAGGGATACATGTGGATGCTCACGATGAGCGGCGTGGACCGCTACAACGGCAAGGAGTTCCGCAACTATATCCCCGGGGAGAGGTTTGAGGAGCCGGGATGGCTCTTCATGCTCCATCGCCTGCATGTTGACGCCAACGGCGACGTCTGGCTCGTCAGCCTGCGTGAGGGCATCATGCGCTATGATGAGCGTCGTGACGAGTTTGTCACGATTGCTCCCCTGGCGCGCGTTTCCATGGCCAACACTCCGCCTAAGGAGATAAACTACAGCTTCGTTGACAGCAACAACTACCTGTGGTATCTCTGGGGCAACATCATATATCTCTGGAACATTCCGCAGCAGAAACTTTCTGTCGTCAAGACTAACCTTGAGGGAATTGCCTCGTGTATGGTGCAGACGGGGAAAAACACCTATGCCGTCTCCACGTCGGCAGGCGTCTACCGTTGCACCTTCGACGGCACCAGCCTCAATTCCGACTGCTACGTGGCCTTCACCGAAGACCTCTCTGAGGACCATATCAACACGATGGAGGCGAGCGACAGCCGCATCTTCATCGGCACCGACCGCCACGGACTCTACTGCGTCGAGAAGGATGGAGAGTCGGCGCCGCGCTGCGTCATTCCCGACATCAGTATCAATGCGATACGCCATCTTTCAGGCGACGAATTTCTGCTCGCCACCGACCGTGCGGGTGTCTACAAGCTTGATGCCTCGACGCTGGAGGCTGCTCCCTATCTGACAACCTACTACGACACGCTGACCGACATCGAGAGCAACAATATCCGCGACATATATATCGACGACGAGGGACGCACGTGGCTCGCCTGCAACCCCTACGGCGTCAGTGTGCTCTCGAACTGCCTGCCGCGATATGCGTGGCTGCGCCATTCAGCCCACACGTCGCACAGCATCTGCAACAATAACATCAATGACATCATCGAGGACTCGGAGGGCGGAGTGTGGTTCGCCACCAGCGACGGCATCAGTCTGCTCAACGTGGATACCCGCAGCTGGAGCTCCGTGCTGAGCCATCACGGCGAGCGAGGCAACGGTGAGCCGCGTCCGGTGCTCGCCATCTGCGAGGTGGAGCCGGGCATCATCTGGGCTGCCGGCTACTCGGACGACGTCTGCGTCATCCGCAAGCGCGACATGAGCACCTCGAAGCTCCATACACACGTTGAGGCTGGCAGGGTGCGCGAGGACAAATATATCCAGGCCATCCATCGTGGCTCTAATGGCTATGTGTGGCTAGGCGGCTACTACTCTCTGCGCCGCATCGACCCGAAGAGCGGAGCCTGCCGCTACATCGACCTCGACCAGATCACCTGTATCACCGAGCGCGATGCCGACCGCCTCTGGATTGGCACAGCCACCGGCCTCTACAGCGTCGACAAGCTGACCGGAAAGGTCACCTATCTGCGCCTTGCCTCCAATCGCCACACCTATATCTGCTCGCTCCATCAGGCTGCTGACGGACTGCTCTACATCGGCACCGACTGCGCCGGACTCTTTGTCTTCGACGTGAAGCGGGGCAGATGTCGCAACTACAACTCGACGAACTGTACGCTCATCACCAACAACATCCACACCATTGTCTCAAACAGCGAGGGAACGAAGCTGGTGCTCGGCACCGACAAGGGCCTGACGCAGTATGACGTGCGCCAGAGGCTCTTCCGCAACTGGACTCTGGATCAGGGATTGCTGACCACATACTTCAACTCAACCTCGGGTGTCTACACCACCAATGACTACTTCGTCATGGGCAGCAACGACGGAGCCGTGGGCTTTCGCATCAACACCTGGCACGACCGTCCGATGCGTTCGCGCATGGTGCTGAGCGACCTTCGCATTGATTATAAGCTGGTGCGTCCCGGAATGGAGGGCTCGCCGCTCAGCGACGACATAGACAACATCTCGGAACTCACTCTGAGTCACGACCAGAACAACCTCTCGCTCTATGTCTCCTCAATCAACTACGACTACCCTTCGGACGTGGTCTACACATGGCGACTGCTGGGACGTCAGGACGAGTGGGGGCGCCTGAGTCACGAACACTTCATCCGCTACTCATCCCTCGCACCGGGCCACTACACGCTTCAGGTGCGTGCCGTGTCGAACGAGAGTCTCAGCAAGATACTCGAGGAGCGCACCATCGAGATTCGTGTGAAGCCGCCATTGTGGCTCTCATGGCCGGCTCTGGTGATCTACCTGATTGCCTTTGCCTTCGCTGTCTATCTGCTCATCCGCCTGGCTGTGATGATTCGTCAGCGCCGAATGTCCGCCGAGAAGATTAGCTTCTTCATCAATTCGGCCCACGACATCCGCAC
>CAZKNB010000145.1:0-4215 GCA_964554075.1 uncultured Bacteroides sp. | reverse complement strand
GTTTAATAACGAAGTCTAATAACCAAATGAAACGAATTTTAGTAAGTGGAGGCGCAGGATTCATCGGTTCACACCTCTGTACACGGCTTATAAATGATGGACACGAGGTGATTTGTCTTGACAATTTGTTCACCGGCTCGAAGAACAATATCATGCACCTTATGGACAACCATAGGTTTGAGTTTGTACGTCACGACGTGACATATCCCTATTCGGCTGAGGTCGACGAGATATACAACCTGGCATGTCCTGCCTCGCCCATCCATTATCAGCACGATGCCATACAGACAATCAAAACCTCTGTGATGGGCGCCATCAATATGCTTGAGCTGGCGCGCCGACTGAAAGCTAAGATTCTGCAGGCTTCAACGAGTGAGGTCTATGGCGACCCGATAGTGCATCCGCAGGTTGAGTCGTACTGGGGAAACGTCAATCCGATAGGTGTGCGCTCTTGCTACGACGAGGGTAAGCGCTGCGCGGAGACGCTATTCATGGACTACCATAGACAGAATAATATAAGGATAAAGATAATCCGCATATTCAACACCTACGGACCGCGTATGCTGCCGAACGACGGACGTGTGGTGTCCAACTTCATCATGCAGGCCCTGCACGACGAGGATATCACGATATACGGATCGGGCAACCAGACTCGCAGCTTCCAGTATATCGACGACCTTATCGAGGGTATGATCAGAATGATGGATACCGACGACGACTTTGTGGGGCCGGTGAACATCGGTAACCCGCATGAGTTCTCCATCCTGGAACTCGCGCAGAAGGTGATAGCGCTGACGGGCTCCAAGTCGAGGATAGTCTACCGGCCGCTGCCACACGACGACCCGCATCAGCGTCAGCCGAACATCTCGCTGGCGAAGGCGAAGCTCAACTGGGAGCCGAAGGTGCAGCTCGACGAGGGCTTGAGGTATATGGTGGACTACTTTAAGAACGTAAAAGAAGAATGACGATTAACACATAAAATACTATGCATACAGTAATGGATATAAATCCGTCCCACTACAAGATACTTGTCGTAGATGATGTGGCGGCGAATGTGCTTTTGCTAAAAGTGCTTTTGACAAACGAGAAATTCCAGATCGTTACGGCTCGTAACGGCCGCGAGGCATTGGAACAGGTCAAGGCGGAGAACCCGGACTTGATTCTGCTCGATGTCATGATGCCGGAAATGAGCGGTTTCGAGGTCGCCGAACACCTGAGAAGCAACCCGGAGACCGAGGATGTCCCCGTTATCTTCCTTACAGCACTTAACGGCTCGTCGGATGTTGTGAAGGCATTCCACTCCGGAGCCAACGACTTCATATCAAAACCCTTCAACAAAGAGGAGCTGATGATTCGTGTGCGTCACCAGATTTCGCTGGTGGCTGCCAAACGTGCGCTCATCGAGCGTAACGAGGAGCTGCACCGCACCATCACCAGCCGCGACAAACTATACTCCGTGATTGCTCACGACCTGCGCTCTCCGCTGGGTAGCATCAAGATGGTGCTCAACATGCTCATCATCAACCTTCCGCCCGAGATGATCGGCGAGGAGATGCACGAGCTGCTGACTGTGGCAAACCAGACTACAGAGGAGACTTTCGCCCTGCTCGATAACCTCCTGAAATGGACTAAGAGCCAGATTGGCCGACTGAAGATATGCTACCAGGATACAAACATCGTGGAGATTCTGCAGAGTGTGATGGACATCTTCAATATGGTTGCCGACCTGAAGGGTATCTCCATCAAGCTTGAGGCACCGGAGCGCATGATGGCCAATGCCGATATCGACATGATTAAGACTGTGGTGCGCAACTTGCTCAGCAATGCCATCAAGTTCAGCCGCGAGAACTCTACAATCGTGATCTCTGCCACTACTGAGGACGGCAAGGCTATCATCAGTGTGAAGGATAGCGGTTGCGGCATCGCCGAGGAGGATCAGGCTAAACTGCTCCACACCGACACCCACTTCAGTACCTTCGGTACTAACAACGAGGAGGGTTCCGGACTCGGTTTGCTGCTCTGTCAGGACTTCGTGGAGAAGAACAACGGTAAGCTGTGGTTCACTTCAAAGAAGGGTGAGGGCTCAACATTCAGCTTCTCTATACCTCTCAAAGAAGAATAAAAAAGTAGACAGTCATAGCACATATATTATAGCTTTTCTCTATATTTGTACCCAAATTTCTTTTGGAGATGCAAATTAAGGAGATTATAGATGCCCTTGAAAGGTTCGCACCTCTGCCATTGCAGGACGGATTCGATAATGCCGGCCTGCAAATAGGATTGACAGAGGTGGAAGCAACAGGGGCATTGTTGTGTCTTGACGTCACTGAAGCGGTGATCGACGAGGCGGTGGAGCAGGGGTGCAACCTCATCGTTTCCCACCATCCGCTGCTCTTCCGGCCGCTGAAGAGTGTCACGGGACGCAACTACGTGGAACGTTGCCTCGTGAAGGCGATAAAGAATGACATTACGATCTACTCCGCTCACACCAACCTCGACAACGCGCGTGGGGGTGTCAACTTCAAGATTGCGGAGAAGCTGGGACTGACCGGTGTGCGTATCCTCGACCCGAAGCGCGACGTGAAGCTGTCGGACACCGACGGCAACGACATCACGGCTGGCTCGGGCATAGTGGGGGAGTTCGCGGAGCCAATCAGCGAGGCTGAGCTGCTCAGCCGCCTGAAGGAGAGGTTCGCCGTGGGCTGTGTGCTCCACAATGAGCCGACAGGCCGACCCGTAAGGCGTGTGGCGCTGTGTGGCGGAGCGGGAGCATTCCTCCTGCAGAACGCTATAGCGGCGGGAGCGGATGCTTTCATCACCGGCGAGATACACTATCACGACTTTTTCGGTCACGAGGGCGAGATTCTCATGGCCGCCATAGGTCACTACGAGAGCGAGCAATACACGTCGGAGATTCTGTGCGACATAATATCCGGCTGTGACGGCGAGCTGAAACTCCTTGTGAGTAAGATAAATACGAATCCAATCAAATATTATTAATAGAATGGCTAAAGAGCAAAAGAAAGACCCGAGTGAGCTTACTGTAGAGCAGAAGCTTAAGACATTGTTCCAGTTGCAGACAATGTTGTCTGAGATAGATAAGATCAAGACCCTCAGAGGTGAGTTGCCTTTGGAGGTTGAGGACCTGGAGGACGAGATAGTGGGACTTACCACTCGTATTGAGAAGATTAAGGCTGAGGCTGCTGAACTGAAGTCTGCCGTTGCAGGAAAGAAGGTTGAGATTGAGACTGCAAAGGCTGCCGTTGAGAAGTACAAGGACCAGCAGGAGAACGTTCGCAATAGCCGTGAGTACGACTTCCTAGCTAAGGAGATTGAGTTCCAGACTCTCGAGATTGAGCTTTGCGAGAAGCGTATCCGTGAGTTCACTGCCGACGAGGCTGACAAGGCTGCCGAGCTTGCCAAGAGCGAGGAGAACCTCGAGGAGCGCAAGAAGGACCTCGACATGAAGAAGACTGAGCTCGACGAGATTATCTCTGAGACTAAGCAGGAGGAGGAGAAGCTCCGTGAGAAGTCTAAGGAGCTTGAGACTAAGATTGAGCCGCGCCTGTTGCAGTCGTTCAAGCGTATCCGTAAGAACTCTCGCAACGGTTTAGGTATCGTCTACGTGCAGCGTGACGCTTGTGGCGGTTGCTTCAACAAGATTCCGCCCCAGAAGCAGCTCGACATCCGCTCTCGCAAGAAAATCATCGTTTGCGAGTATTGCGGCCGCATCATGATTGACCCTGAGTTGGCTGGCGTTGAGGTTGCTCCTAAGCAGGAGGAGGCTCCGGCAACAACCAAGAGAGCTATCCGCAGAAAGTCTGCAGAGTAATTCTTTCGGGCGTTCCCCGAAAAAAAAATATAGCGGGAGGCTGACATCATACAGATGTTCGGTCTCCCGCTTTTTTCTACTTATATTTAAACCATTCGGGATTGGACCGGACGCTATACATAGCGTCCCTACATTCCGATAGAATGGAAATCATAGATTTGTATGGATTTGAAAGGTTTGTGGGGATATCCCCACAATCATCGAATATCCATTAAATTTCAAATATCCCCACTGCGGAAATGTAGGGACGCTATGTATAGCGTCCGCCATAACGCCGCATGGGAATACGTCAAACAATTATATCCTGTCGAGCACGGTCTTGATGAGGGTGTCGATGGTGTTCTTGTAACCGGTGTTCGCCTCCTTGATCAGTCGGTTGGCAA
>CAZKNB010000144.1:0-4258 GCA_964554075.1 uncultured Bacteroides sp. | reverse complement strand
GACACTGGAAGGCGGCGCACACCTTGCGCTCCATGAATATCATTATAATCGCTATGATGGCGTAGGTCAGAAGGATGCACACTCCGATGACGACGCACTCCAGGAAGACCGCAAGGTCCTCGTTCATCACTGAGCAGAGCAGTGAGTGGATCCAACTGGTGACTATACTAAAATCGTAATTCATATTCTAACTTTAATTTCGTTCTTATCTGTCAATGTCGGGAACAACGTAGTCCACCGTTCCTCCGATGGCTATCAGGTCGGCAATCTTGGCGTCGCGACACATGGTCTCCATGGCGGATACCAGCGGAAGTCCGGTTGAGCGGAACTTCAGGCGGTAGGGCGACTTGTCGCCGCGGCTCTCGAGGAAGACGCCAAACTCGCCTCGGCTGCCCTCTACGGCTGCGTAGTAGGAGCCCTCCGGCACACGGATGATTGGCTTCGTCTTCTCCTGGAAGTTGCCCTCGGGGATGTTGTCGATGAGTTGCTCAATGATGTTCATGCTCTCCACAATCTCCTCCATACGCACCATGTAGCGTGCGAAGGAGTCGCCCTCGGTGCGGGTGATCTGGCGGAAGTCCACCTTGCCATACATGGCGTAGGGGTGGCGCTTACGCACGTCGCAAGCCCAGCCTGAGCCGCGACCCGTGCCGCCCGTTGCGCCAAACGAGATGGCGTCCTCGAGCGAGAGGTGGCCTACGCCCTTCAGTCGCTGCTGAGCAATGATGTTGCCGGTGAAGACCTCGTGGTACTCCTTGAGCATCGGACGCAGGTAGGCGATGAATGCCTTCACGTCGCGCACGAAGTTGGCGTCGATGTCGGCCTGCAGACCGCCGATGACGTTGTAGTTCTGGATGAGGCGTCCACCCGTTGTTGCCTCGAAGATGTCGAGTATTCTCTCACGGTCGCGGAAGCCATAGAAGAAGGCGGTCAGTGCGCCGAGGTCCATGCAGAGACATGAGAAGAAGAGGAGGTGGGAGTCGATGCGCTGAAGCTCGTCCATGATGGTACGGATGTACTGCACGCGTTCGCTCACCTCGATGCCCATTGCCTGCTCTACGCACATACAGAGGGCGTGGCGGTTCTGATGAGCGCCCAGATAGTCCAGACGGTCGGTCAGTGCCAGTGTCTGGCGGTAGTTGAGGCTCTCGCACATCTTCTCTATGCCGCGGTGGATGTAACCGCAGTGCACGTCGAGCTTCTTGATGATCTCGCCCTCGAGCGACACGCGGAAGCGGAGCACACCGTGGGTTGCGGGGTGCTGCGGACCGATGTTGATGATATACTCATCGTCGTCGAAGATAGCTTCGCGCTTCTCGATGACGCTGCCGTCGCCCTGTACCTCTATATATTTAGTAGTGTCGACCGGCTCCTCGTTGGTCATACGCAGTGGGTTGAGGCTCTCGTCGAAATCCTTGCGCAGGGGGTGACCCACCCAGTCGTCGCGCAGGAAGAGGCGACGCATGTCGGTGTGTCCGGCAAAGGTGATGCCCAGGTAGTCGAACACCTCACGCTCGTAGAAGTCGGCACCCTTCCAGATGTCGCTTACCGACGGCAGTTCGGGGTGCTCACGGTCGGCGCTCAGCGCTCTTACGCTGACAGTCTCGCCTGTCGAGGTGTTCTCCAGCAGGTAGACCACACCCAGTCCCAACTCGCCTTCGTCCACTCCGGTGAGGCATCTCAGGAAGTCCATTCCCTTCTGCTGACGCAGGCTCAGCATCTCCTCGTGCAGCCTGCCCGGTGCTATATTCAATTCGTTCATTTCTCTTCTTTCTCTTTATGGTTTACACCTCCAAAAAACTTCTCAAGCTTCACTTTGCGTTGCAGCTGCATCATGCCGTAGAGCAGCGCCTCGGGGCGCGGCGGGCATCCGGGGATATAGACGTCGACAGGCAGAATCTTGTCGACACCGTTGACCACGTGGTAGGACTTCTTGAAGGGTCCGCCCGAGATGGCGCATCCGCCCACGGCAACCACATACTTCGGGTCTGCCATCTGGTCGTAGAGTCGCTTCAACACCGGTGCCATCTTGTGGGTGATGGTACCAGCCACCATGATCATATCAGCCTGGCGTGGACTGGCTCGCGCTACCTCAAAGCCGAAACGGGCGAAATCGTAACGTGCGGCACCAACCGCCATAAACTCAATACCGCAGCAGCTCGTGGCGAACGTAAGCGGCCACAGACTGTTGCTTCTACCCCAGTTGATGAGGTCGTCGAGGCAGCCCACCAGCACGTTAGCGCCGTTCTCGTTGAGCTCCTTGACCATATTCTCAAGGTAATCATTGTTCTTAAACTCCTCGTAGGGGATTGACTTGATGACAGGCTTCTTTACTTCCATTCCAACGCTCCTTTCTTCCATGCGTAAGCCAGACCGAGAATCAGAACACCGATGAAGAAGAGGCTGCTGACGAGTCCATAGACTCCCAACTCCTGAACAACGGTTGCCCAGGGGAAGAGATAGACAGTCTCTACGTCGAACATAAGGAAGAGGATGGCAAACAGATAGTAGCCCACCTTAAACTGCATCCACGACTTTCCACGAGTCGGGATACCACACTCGTAAGCCTCGCCCTTCTGCGAGTTGAAGGAGCGTGGAGAGATGGCGCGGGCAATTCCAAGTGCCACTGCCACCAGTGCTATTGCTGTCAGAATAACAACAACAAGAAGTGTAAAATACATATATAAAGACGTTTATTGATTATTGCAATCATAATTCTCGGCGGGAGCCGGTCATTCGTCACCACGTATCGCCGAACATCGTCGCAACCTCCTCTCTTCGAGGTGTCTACGACATGTCAGGATGCTCCTGCCCTTAAATAGGCTGCAAAATTACACATAATTGATGCAATATCCGCGACAATTGGGTGAAAAAGTGGTTAAATTGTTATGTCGACTTTGCAAAATCGCCCGTTTTGAAGTTTTTCGTTAAGCGTTGCTGAGGCTCCCGAAAAATAGTTTTATCTTTGTGGTTTGTAATTAGACTTATATATACAAGGTAGATAGATGAAAGAATTTGTAATATCTGAAGCTAAAGTAGAGACCGCCATTCTCGTAGGTATCATCACGCAGACTCAGGATGAGCGTAAGACGAATGAGTATCTTGACGAACTCGACTTCCTCGCCGACACTGCGGGCGCAAAGGTCGTGAAGCGATTCACTCAGCGCCTGCCTCAGGCCAACACCGTGACCTACGTCGGTAAGGGTAAACTCGACGAGATTAAGGAGTATATCATGCAAGAGGAGGATGCCGAGAGGGAGATTGGTATGGTGATCTTCGACGACGAGCTCTCCGCCAAGCAGCTGCGCAACATTGAGATGGAGCTGAAGGTGAAGATTCTCGACCGTACTTCGCTGATTCTTGACATCTTCGCCATGCGTGCCCAGACTGCCAACGCCAAGACGCAGGTTGAGCTGGCGCAGTATAAGTATATGTTGCCGCGACTGCAGCGACTCTGGACCCACCTTGAACGTCAGGGTGGTGGATCGGGCGCCGGCGGCGGTAAGGGTTCCGTTGGTCTGCGTGGTCCGGGTGAGACTCAGCTCGAGATGGACCGCCGTATCATCCTCAACCGTATGTCGCTGCTCAAGGAGCGCCTGGCTGAGATTGACAAGCAGAAGACTACTCAGCGCAAGAACCGCGGCCGACTGATTCGTGTGGCGCTCGTGGGATATACCAACGTGGGTAAGTCTACAATGATGAACCTCCTGGCCAAGAGTGAGGTGTTCGCCGAGAACAAGCTCTTCGCCACGCTCGACACCACCGTGCGTAAGGTTATCATCGAGAACCTCCCCTTCCTGCTTTCCGACACAGTAGGTTTCATCCGTAAGTTGCCTACCGACCTTGTGGACTCCTTCAAGTCTACTCTCGACGAGGTGCGCGAGGCTGACCTGCTGCTCCATGTGGTGGACATCTCTCACCCCGGTTTCGAGGAGCAGATTGAGGTGGTCAACAAGACCCTGGCTGACATCGGCGGCAGCGGTAAGCCTATGATTCTTATCTTCAACAAGATTGATGCATATACCTACGTTGAGAAGGCGGAGGATGACCTCACTCCGCGCACCAAGGAGAATCTGACTCTTCAGGAGCTGATGCGTACGTGGATGGCGAAGATGGAGGATAACTGCCTCTTTATCTCTGCCAAGGAGCGTACGAACATTGAGGAGCTCAAGGATGTTGTCTATAAGCGCGTGAAGGAGCTTCACGTCCAGAAATATCCATATAATGACTTCCTGTATCAGACCTACGAAGAGGAATA
>CAZKNB010000143.1:0-4368 GCA_964554075.1 uncultured Bacteroides sp. | reverse complement strand
CGATAGTCAGACAGGCAATATTTCTACGTCCGTACTTCTTCATCTCCTCGTAGAGCTCGGGGTCAGCCTCGCGCAGACGGTTGATGAATGGGTTGTTCTTCTCTCTCTCGGCATCGTAGATGGCGAATGCGCCACGCTCCTTAGCCATGTTGACAGATGAACGGTAGGCGCTGAGGGCAATGGTCTTGTGAACCTCCTCAGAGAACTGTGTAGCCTCCTCGGTGCCATAGCGCAGATTCATGGCAGCCAGCATATCGCCTTCGGCTGTGATACCCACGCCGGTGCGTCGTCCCTGACCGCTCTTCTTATATATCTTCTCCCAGAGGTGACGCTCTGTGGCCTTAACCTCGTCGCTCTCAGGGTCGGAGTCAATCTTCTCCATAATCTTATCAATCTTCTCAAGCTCAAGGTCGATGATGTCGTCCATGATGCGCTGAGCCAGGGCTACGTGCTTCTTGAAGAGATCGAAGTCGAAGTAGGCTTGCGGAGTGAATGGGTTGACAACGTATGAGTAGAGGTTGATAGCCAGCAGACGGCATGAGTCGTAGGGGCACAATGGAATCTCGCCGCAAGGGTTTGTTGAAACGGTGCGGTAGCCGAGGTCTGCGTAGCAGTCGGGCACAGATTCGCGGATGATGGTGTCCCAGAAGAGAACTCCCGGCTCAGCAGATTTCCAAGCGTTGTGAACAATCTTCTTCCACAGAGCAGATGCATCGATCTCCTTCTTGTAGAGCGGATTCTCTGAGTGGATAGGATACTGCTGAACGTATTGCTCACCGTCGATGGCAGCCTGCATGAATGCATCGTCGAGCTTCACCGATACGTTTGCACCGGTAACCTTGCCCTCGGTCATCTTTGCATCGATGAACGCCTCAGAGTCGGGGTGCTTGATTGAAACACTCAACATCAACGCTCCTCTACGTCCATCCTGAGCAACCTCACGGGTAGAGTTTGAGTAGCGCTCCATGAATGGAACGAGTCCGGTAGATGTAAGGGCTGAGTTTTTCACCGGCGAACCCTTCGGACGAATGTGTGAAAGGTCGTGACCGACGCCACCGCGTCTCTTCATCAACTGTACCTGCTCCTCATCAATCTTGATAATAGCTCCGTAGGAGTCAGCTTCGCCGTCGACACCGATAACGAAGCAGTTTGACAGGGAGGCAACCTGGTAGTCGTTTCCGATACCGGTCATCGGGCTTCCCTGCGGAACGATGTACTTGAAATGGTTCATCAGGTCGAAGAGCTCTTGAGCGCTCAGACCATTCTTGTACTTGGCCTCAATACGTGCCACTTCATTGGCGATACGCCAATGCATGTCTTCTGGTGATTTCTCATAGATATGTCCGAAAGAATCCTTTACGGCATATTTGTTGACCCAGACACGTGCGGCCAACTCGTCGCCCTGGAAGTATGCTAATGATGCTTCGTAGGCCTCTTCGTAGGAATAAGTTTGTTTTTCCACTAGGTATTAATATCAGTTATTAATAAGTAAACAGTAGAAGCATTTACTTATCGGGTTTCTAATGTTTTTGCAAAGCTATTAATGTTTGGTGTTACGGCAAAGGAAAACTGAAGATATTTACTGTCTAAATGCAGTTGTCCACTTTTAATAAAACTTTTCTTGATAATCAGTGTTTTAAGTATGTCTAAAGATTTAGAGAGTTTTCCAAAAAGAAAATTCGCATTTATTGTTAAGGACTTGATGTGGCCACGTTTTTTTTATATATTTGCAAGAAAAACGATATGAATAAGACAGCAAAAGAGAGAAGAAGTATCAGAAAATACTCTCAAAAAGATATTTCTGACGAGTTGCTGAACGACCTGCTTGCCACTTCGTTCAGAGCATCTACATTGGGCGGAATGCAACTTTACAGTGTCGTGGTCACACGCGATGCGGAGATGAAGGAGAAACTTTCGCCTGCCCACTACGGTCAGCCGATGATCAAGAATGCACCGGTCGTACTGACATTCTGCGCCGACTTCAACCGCTTCAGCCGCTGGTGCGAGCTTCGCGATGCAAAGCCTGGTTACGACAACTTCATGTCTTTCTATAATGCTTCAATGGATACGCTGCTCGTGGCTCAGACATTCTGCGACCTCGCCGAGGAGGCCGGACTTGGCATCTGCTACCTTGGCACTACGACCTACAATCCGCAGATGATCATCGAAACGCTGCAGCTGCCTAAACTCGTCTTCCCGGTAATCACTGTCACCGTGGGCTATCCCGACGAACAGCCAGAGCAGACCGACCGTCTGCCAATCGAGGGTATCATCCACCGCGAGCACTATTCAGACTATTCAGCGAGCGACATCGACCGTCTCTATGCCTATAAGGAGTCGCTTGAGCAGAACCATAAGTTCATCGCCGAGAATGGCAAGCAGACGCTCGCTCAGGTATTTACGGACGTACGCTACACCGGCGACACAAACGTAGCCATGAGTGACAACTTCTTCAAGACACTGACTCAGCAGGGCTTCCTGAAATAGTCTATATAATAAGATGTATAGGAGATTAAAATAGTGAAGTGGGGTGGTGGAGCTTTGCTCCTCTGACTGCTTAGAAAAGGAATTATGAACAGATCGACTAGTTGTTCATGGTTCCTTTTCTTTTTGTGTTCTGTATGCCGCGTGGCGGCTATAAGTGATTTCCTTTTTTCTTTTTACTTCTGCTTCAGTGCCTGCTCGATGCTCTCGAGGTCGGAACGGAATGCCTTGTCAACTTCGCACTGGCTCTTTACGGTCTTGCAGGCGTGGAGCACTGTTGCGTGGTCCTTGCCTCCAATCAGTTTACCAATCTTAGAGGTAGAGAAGTCTGTGTTGTTCTTTGCCAGATACATTGCGATTTGGCGAGCCTGAACCACCTCTCTCTTTCTCGATTTGGTGTGGATAGCACTGTTCTCCAGTCCGAAGTGCTTGCAGACGGTAGTGATAATCTCCTCGATGCCTACAGGCTTTGTCTCGTGGCGGACAGTGCCAAGAACAATATGCTTTGCGAGGTCGAGGTCGATTTCCTTATTAAATACCGTTGAGCGAGCCATGATGGCGATTACGATACCCTCGAGGTCGCGAACACTGTCGCTTACGTTCTCGGCAATGAAGTCGATTACCTCCTCGGGGAACTTCAATCCGTCATGTTTGATCTTGTTGCGGAGGATGTCCTTGCGAAGCTCTGCGGTCGGCTTCTCGAGCTCAGCCACCATACCCCACTTGAAGCGGGTCAGGAGTCGCTCCTCCATACCCTGCAACAATGCCGGTGCACGGTCGGAAGTCAGGATGAGCTGCTTGCCGTTCTGGTGCAGGTGGTTGAAGATGTGGAAGAATGTGTTCTGAGTTCTGGTCACGCCGACAAACTCCTGAATATCGTCGATGATAAGCACGTCGATAGTCTGGTAGAACTTGATGAAGTCGTTCGTCGTATTGTTGCGGACAGAGTCGGTGTACTGAATCTGGAACAGATGTGCAGAGACGTACAGCACTCTCTTCTCCGGGAATTTCTCCTTGATACGCGTACCGATTGCGCTGGCAAGATGAGTCTTACCAACACCCGAGGCGCCGTGGATGAAGAGTGGGTTGAAGGCAGTACCACCAGGGTTGCTGGCAACAGCCTCAGCTACACTTCTTGACAACTTATTGCTATAGCCCTCAATAAAGTTCTCGAAGTTGTATCTGGGGTTCAAATGCGGATCCAGATCCTGCGGAGCCGGCTGGCTCAGGATATTAGGCGCCTTGTTGCCTCCCGAACGGATAGGCTGGTTGTTCTGCGGAATACCTGTAGAGCGATTGTCTGCCACGATGTTGACCGTACCGTTCGATGGTGTCGAACTACTGTCAATCGTGACATTGTACATCAGTTTTGCTCCCATTCCGATATTCTTCTGGAGCGCACTCCTCAGCAGGTCCAGGAACTTGTCTTCAAGATACTCATAGAAGAACTGCGAGGGAACCTGTATGGCGAGCGTATCGTCCTCGTAACTCAAGGGGACGATAGGGAGAAACCAAGTATTAAAGGTCGAGGCAGGTACGTTGTCCTTGATGAACTCAAGACAGCGATTCCATAGCTCGACATGGGTTAATTCACTCATAGTGGCTATAAAACATTAATAGATATTCAATACTTCTACAGATGCAAAAGTGGGAATCTTATTTCAAATAAACAATAGCACAAGATATTTGCTTTGTAAAAATAAAGTGTAACGAGTTGAAAATTAGTTCTTTGTACATTTTAAACTGCATTATTCACCGCCAAATAAATTTGTGTATTTGTAACTGCCTATTTTAAAGCATTTTATTTGTCTGACCGATACTCTTTCTTTCGCATTTAATGGGATAAAATTCCAGACCGCGCCGATTTTGCATGCCTTAAGACTC
>CAZKNB010000142.1:1319-4377 GCA_964554075.1 uncultured Bacteroides sp. | reverse complement strand
CCAATTCGATTGTCACGATATACCAAAGGAGCGTAAACAATGCCGCATTAACGACTCGTTTCGCTCTGTTATATCTTCCGGGCTAAGCCGCCCGTCCGACAAACTCATAGTATAATTTTGGGAATTATAAGATGATGATAATCAATCCATTTTCTATAGCTTGATCTCTAAAATAGTTATCCGTCCATTCAGTCTCTTTACCCTAATCAGCTAAAAAAGGCACTGCAAAGTTACGATTTTTTTCAATATAGGCGAATCCTTAAAATTTCGAATTTACCCTAACAAATCTTACTTAACCCTCTCAGCGAAGCCCCTTAGGTCCTTTCTTATTCTATCGTACAAGGGGCTATTCTTGTATCCATAGTTCCGCCTTATCATTCTCTCCACATCTATCTGACTGTTACGGTAGCCTGCCAGCTCATTGTCGCATTGCTGGGTGTGCTGGGCTAGGCGCTTGATCTCCTCTTCGCGCTCACGGCGGAGGAGGGTGCATACGGGGAAGAGGAGGCGCATCACTACGTTGTCCATGATGTGATGGCCCTGCATGAACTGGTAGGTGGTCTCGGGAGTTACGCCCAGGGCGCGGAGCTCCTCTGCCATCGCCTTTACCTTCGGGACCAGGTCGGGATGGGTGCGCTCCATGCGTCGGAGCTGGGTGGACACGTTCTTCGCTATGGCGTCAAGACTGGCTGTGGGGTTGTTCACGTTGAAGTGGCGCACTATCGTGTAGGAGTTGAACTCCGTCATCGAGAAGGTGTTGGTGTCGCGGTTGCGGTAGAACCATACATTCCAGAGGAAGAGGGGATAGACGGTGCGGGAATAGCGCTCCAGATAGGCGGCGAAGTCCAGCACGGGACGGTCGTTCAGCGTCGCCTCCACACATACCTGATGGAGACTCTCGGCGAAACAGAGATGATTCTCTATGGCGTAGGCGTAGGTCTGGAAGATGTAGGGACTCTCGTTAATCTGCTTGGAGACCGAGGTGCGGCCCTGCAGCAGGTAGTCGTAGTCGCTGTCCACACAGGCTATCATGCTCTCACCGAACGCCGAAGCATCCAGCGTATTCATCAGCACCATCTTCTTACCCTTGGCGAGGGAGGTGGCGGAGGGGAGCATCACCTCGAAATACATCTTCTCATTCTCAAACTCACCCAGCAGTCCGCGCCAGAAGGCTATGTCGTCATAGCTCTCCACATACGCCACGATGCGCCGGCGTGCATGCTTCGACTTGAGTCCCTCGGCGGCACGCAGGTAGTCGGAGGTGAGGTTGTTGCGCAGAGTGTTTGCCATGACGCTTATCTCCTTTCTGCTCTATTTTGTCTTTTCGTTTCCGACACCCGTCTGGATGTCGCTCACTTCGGTCACGGCGTCTACCCATCCCTCCATGATCAGTGCGGGAGAGTGGGTGGTCAGGATGACCTGCACATTAGGATTGAGGCGGCGTATCATGCCGATTAGCTTCTGCTGCCACTCTATGTGGAGCGATGCCTCGGGTTCATCCATAAAGAAGACGCAGTGGTTGCCGTTCTGCACCAGTGCCGTCAGCAAGATCACCAGCACCTGCTTCTCGCCCGAAGAGAGCTTGTAGGGCGACAACTCCTCGCCATACTGCAGGAAGACGATGTCGTTGCGCTTACGGTCAATCTGCTTATGAGTGTAGCTGAAGAGTTCGTCCACCATATCCTGGAAGAGTCGCTTCGGCTTTGAGAGGTCGGCAGCAGCCAGGCGGTCGGCGTCGTCGGCAGAGGAGAGCATCTCAATCATGCGGTTGCCGATGTTGACCTGATAGTCCAGGTAGCGGCGTTGCAGCAGGTAGAGCTGCCAGTCCAGCTCCGAGCGCACATTCTTGTCCGCCATGCGCGCGGTGAAGTCGCCCATCACGAGAGGACGGTCGTAGCTGCGGATGACGTCGTAGGGGATGAATGTCGCCTGGTCGTCGTCGAAGTAGATATGGACATTATCCTTCATCCCATTCTTCACCTCCCCACCCGTCGGGGCGAGCACTTCAAGGTGAGCCACGAGGCTATTCAGTATAGTCGACTTGCCGACGCCATTGATGCCCGAGAGGATATTGACGTCGGGGCGGAGGTTCCAGCTGATGTTGTACTTTCCCCAGAGCCCGAGGATTTCGATTCTGCGTATATAATTTGCCTGTTTCTCCATGGTCAATTCTATTTTTCAGATGGACAAATATAGGTAAAATGCAGGAAACCTATTAATTTTGCAGCCGATTTTTCGACTAAACATTATATAAGATGGGTGATAAAAGAATTTCGGGACATGTTTATGCCCTTACAGCCAATATACTTTGGGGTCTGATGGCCCCAATCGGTAAGTCTGCTCTTCAGGAGTTTACCGCAGTCAGTGTAACAACCTTCCGCATGACGGGTGCCGCCATAGCCTTCTGGATTCTCTCGGCTTTCCTGCCGAAGGAGCAGATTCCGCCAAAGGATATGCTGAAGATCTTCTTCGCGTCGATGTTCGCACTGACCTTCAACCAGGGTATGTATATCTTCGGTCTCTCAATGACCTCGCCCATCGATGCCTCAATCGTAACGACCACTCTCCCTATCATCACAATGATTGTGGCTGCCATCTATCTGAAGGAGCCAATCACCAACAAGAAGGTGCTGGGTATCTTCGTTGGTGCCATGGGTGCACTGATCCTGATATGCAGCGGTACGGCAACGGCTGGCACTGGTAGCCTCTATGGTGACCTGCTCTGCATGGTGGCTCAGCTCAGCTTCTCCATCTATCTGACCGCCTTCAAGGGTCTGGCCCAGAAGTACTCGGTCATCACGCTGAACAAGTGGATGTTCATCTACGCCTCAATGTGCTACATTCCGCTGTCCTACAATGATATAGCAGCAATAGAGTGGAGCACGGTATCAACCAGCACAATCCTTCAGGTGCTCTACATAGCCCTGTGTGGCAGCTTCCTGGCCTACATCTTCATCATGACAGCCCAGAAGCTCCTCCGTCCGACGGTGGTAAGTATGTACAACTACATGCAGCCAATCGTGGCGAGCATCGCCGCCGTGCTGATGGGTGTGGGTAC
>CAZKNB010000142.1:0-1219 GCA_964554075.1 uncultured Bacteroides sp. | reverse complement strand
ACGCCGCATGGCCACTTTAAACTTAAAACTTACAACTTTCTACTTTTCTCCGAAAAAAGTAGTACTTTTGCCCAGACTTAATTAATGTGTATGATGAAAGAGAGTACAACCATATTTGACAAGAACGCGATAGAATTCGTGACCGTCGCAGCAGAATACTGCGCCTTCATCGAAAGAGCCGGCGAGACAGACCGCGAGGAATTTGTCGACAAAACCCTCAAAATCCTCCCACTCCTCTACCTCAAAGCCTCACTCCTGCCACGCTTCGAACAAATAGGGTTCGATGCCCTCGAAACCTACGTCACAGAGGAAAGCTACGAAGAGCGTCGCCGCACCATCCAAGACATCATGGGCGAACGCGACACCTACCTCGAAGTCTTTCTCCCCGATATGGCCTTCAGCGACCAACCAATCCAGAAGAACATATCCGAAGACCTCGCCGACATCTACCAGGACCTCCGCGACTTCATCTTCGTCTTCCAGCTCGGACTCAACGAAACGATGAACGACGCCCTCCAGCGATGCCAGGAGACCTTCGAGACCATCTGGGGACAGACCCTCGTCAACACCATGCGAGCCCTCCACGACGTCAAGTACAATCATGCCGCAGACGAAGATGATGAAAACCGAGGCGAAAGAGAAAGCGAGGAGTAAGCATGATAATAGAAAGAACAATAAACAAAGATGAGATAAAAGATATGCCGCGCGCCACGTTCGGCGGCAGAATCGTAGTTGTGCAGACAGTTGCCGAAGCCGAGAAGGCAGTCAGCTACCTGCGCAGTCTCCCCATTGTCGGCATCGACAGCGAGACACGCCCATCATTCAAGAAGGGTCAGCTCCACAAGGTAGCCCTGCTGCAGGTCAGCAGTGACGAGTGCTGCTTCCTCTTCCGTCTCAACATGATAGGCCTGCCCGCCTGCATCGTCCAGCTCCTCGAGGACCCCGACACCATCAAGGTAGGACTCTCCCTCAAGGACGACTTCATGATGCTCCACAAGCGCGCCCCCTTCAAGGAGAAGAGCGTCATAGAGCTCCAGGAGTATGTGCGTCCCTTCGGCATCGAGGACATGAGCCTCCAGAAGATCTACGCCATCCTCTTCCGTGAGAAGATATCCAAGGCACAGCAGCTCACCAACTGGGAAGCCGATGTCCTCAGCGACGGTCAGAAGCTCTACGCCGCCACCGACGCCTGGTCCTGCCTCAACATCTATCACCTCCT
>CAZKNB010000141.1:0-4399 GCA_964554075.1 uncultured Bacteroides sp. | reverse complement strand
GTCGTAGCTGAGGTCGAGTCCTGCGTAGGCATTGTTGGTCTTGCCGTAGAGGAACGTTATTGGCAGCGCTGTGGGCGGAAGTGACATCAGTGAGATGTCGCTGTAGATGTCGTTACGGAGCTGCTGGTATCCACCGTGTACGTTGAAGTGGAAGCCGCTCAGCGGTGTGCCCTTCACGCCGATCTCGCCGTTCAGCTGCTCATATCCGTCGACGAGGTTGCCCGTGATGATGGAGTAGGGATTCTCGGTCTCAGCCTGACGGAAGTCGTTCAGGCGTCGTCCGCCCGTGGCGTTCAGATAGAGGATATAGTTGTCGGCGAAGATATAGTCGATGTTCACGTCGGGCGAGAACTGCACTCTCTTGCCGTAGCCGAGCGAGAAGTCCATGTTGGCTCCTATGCGGATCATCCATGAGTCGTCGTTCAGGGTGTAGTGGGGGTTGAGGTCCACTGTGGTATAGTCGGTCAGCTTGGCGTCGTAGGAGCTTCCTGCGCTGAACTTCTCCTTATAGATCAGGTTGTTCATCTCAGCGGCGATGGTGATGGCCTGTCCCTCGGCAATCTTTCCGCCGACCTCAGCCAGTGTGCGCACGCGGTTCTCCGTCAGATTGTCGTTGTGGGTGAGTGCCCTGCGCTGATAGTAGATGTAGTTGGTCGATGCCTTATAGGTGTAGTCGGCGTCCTCGCTGGTCGATTTCACTCCGAAGAGGATGTCGCCCGTGGTGAAGCGCTGGTTCCTGAAGCCCGTAGCGGGGTTGTGGTTCAGCGATGTCATTCCTGCGTTGGCAGCGACGTTGAGGTCGAGGGTGTTGAACTGGTGGATGTAGTCCAGTCCGCCACGCAGACGGTAGTACTTCGACTTCCACTTCTCCGGGTCGGTCACTCCCTCCTTCAGGGTCAGGTTGCCGTTCATGCCCTCAGCCTGCACGTTGAGGTTGAGTCGGTCGCGGCTGCCTATGCGGAAGAGATAGTTGCCCAGGATGTCCAGGTTGCCGCGGCTTCCGTAGCCTGCGCGCAGGTATCCCATATATCCGTCGGGCTGAGTCTCCTTGCCGATGATTGGGTTCATCGTTCCCGCGGGGATATTGCTTGATGGAGATGATGTCACGGCGTACTCCACCTTTTGAGCCTTCACCTCCGGAGCCTTCACCTCGGGCACCACATTAATCTTCTGCGCCTCCGAGATCTGAGGGATATATTCGTTCTCGATCACCATCACCTTGTTCATGGTGGTGTCCTGCTTTGCTGAGTTCTGCGCCTGAGCGTTGGCCACCGTGAGGGTAGCCAGTGCTGCGGCAGTTATATAATAATGTATCTTCATCTTCATAATCTGCTTTATTTATTGAGTTGTTCGAGACGAGTCTTTATCATGGTCTGAATGTCATCGTCGGCTGTGTAGTTTTGCTGCAGGCTGAGCAGATACTGGCGTGCGTCGGCACTCTTGCCCTCTGCCACATATACGTCGGAGAGGAGCACGAAGCTGCGTGCCAGCCAGTAGATGTGAGGTGTGCTCTCGTCGATGTAGCTCAGCAACTCGCTCTCAGCCTCTGCCAGGCGGTTTGCCTTGTAGAGCTCCTCGCCAACGAGGTAGCGTGCCTCGGCACCGTAGGCGTTGCGAGTATCCTTCGCCAGCTCCTTCAGGTCGCTCATCGCGCGAGTGTCAGCCTTCTGGTTCAGCAGAGCCTTGGCGCGGTAGTAGCGCGCCTCGTTGGCCAGTTCGCTGGTCAGTTTGCTCTCGCCGAGCAGTGCTGTAGCAGCGTTGATCACCTCTACGTCATCCTTCGTCATGTAGGCAGCGCGCAGCATACCTGTCTCTGCGCCGATGCGAATATCGCTCTGAGTGCTCTTATCCTTCAGTGTGCGGTAGGTGGTGAGTGCGCCGGCATAGTCGCGCTTGTTGAACTGCACCTCGCCGCGCATCAGCATTACCTCCTCCAGGAATGGATTGTCGGGATACTCCATCAGTTTCTCCGAGTGGGTCAGCACCATCTCGTCGCTCTTCTGCTGGTTGCCGATAAGGCAGAGATAGTAGTGGGCGTTGAGCGTGAATGCTCCGTCGGGGAATGTCTGCAGATACTTGTTGAAGCTCTGCTTGGCCGATTCGGTTTCACCTCTCATGTATATCTTCTCGGCAGCCATGTATGTGAGCGAATCCTGCTCGGTGGCGTCGAAACGTATCGTTCCTGGCATTGATGCGGCGAGTGCGGCATACTCGTCGATGCGGTTCTGGTCAACATAGATCGACTTGAGGTCCTGCATCGCCATGCGTGCTTCGTCGCTGCCGGGATAGTTCTCTATGACATTCTTATAGGCTGCGATGGCCTGGTTGTAGTTGCCGTCCTGATAGTAGAGCAGAGCAGCCTCGGCAGCCGCCTTGCGTGCCACGGGGCTCTCCTTGTACTTCGTCTGCAGCTCGTTGAAGGCTTTGATGGCCTGAGTGTTGTTGCCGGCAAGCACGTAGGCATGTCCCTTCTCGTAGATAGCGTCTATGGCGTAGGGCGAGTCGGGGTACTTGCTGACCAGTCGGTCCAGGGCGGCAATCTTGCCGGAGTAGTTCTTCTGCAGTCCCTCCACGAGAGCCAGCTGATAGTCTGAATAGTCACCCGTAGCGGCGTCGGTGTTGCCTGCGCGGGTGTAGTAGCTCTTCGCCTCGCCGAAGTTGCGGCTCTGCAGGTAGCAGTCGCCTATGCGGTTGCAGGCGTCGGCGGTGATAGCCGTATTGCTGTTGTCGGTCAGCTCGAGGAAGTTCAGGAACTTGCCGCGTGCCGTCGTGTAGTCCTTCTTGTCGAAGGCTATGTAGCCCAGGTCATAGTGAGCCAGGGCGTAGAGCTCCTCTCCGCGGTTGGCGGTCTGCTGAACGAACTGAGTGAGGTCGCTCTTCGCGTGAGTCGGGTCCTCCTGACGGTAGTAAGCCTCGCCTCGCCAGAAGAGGGCGTTCGCCTTAGTCTGGCTGTCATACTGTCCGATGGCAATGGAGCGGGTCATATAGTCGATGGAGCTCGTGAAGTCGGCATTGGCGAACTTCTGCGTTCCCAGGTTGTAGAGTATCTTCTGCTTAGCCTCCATGATGCGTGAGCTTGGTCGCTTGATGCGCTCGATCGACTGGAGTGCGGCGTCGTAGCTGCGTGTGCTCATGTAGACATCCACCAGGTAGCCGCTGACAGCCTCGCTGTGCTTTGAGTTGGGGAAGTCGTTCAGGAAGTTCTCGAAGGCGTAGACCGACTCGCCGAAGCCCGAGTAGTTGCTCTCGTGGAGGCAGAGGGCGTAGTTGTAGGCAGCCTGCTCCTTGACATCCATGTCGAATGATGAGGCTGCAGCCTGCTCGAACGCCATGCGTGCCTTGTTGCGCTCTCCCGTCTGCAGATAAGAGAGACCCATGTGGAGCTCAGCATTCTGAGTCAGGGCGTCGTTGACGGTGTTCACCTCGCTCAGCGTGGCAGCCGCCTTGCTGTAGACATTGGTGTTGTAGTAGCTCATACCGAGCATGTAGAGGGCGTCGCGGCGTGCGGGAGTGACCGAAGAGACATACTGTCCCAGTCCATTCTCGGCAGCGTAGTAGTCGCCTGTCTTGTATGATGCCTCACCATATATGCGTTGCATCTCTGCCGCATTGGCGTTGCCAGCGTGCTGAGCCAGATAGCTTGAAGCTGTCTGTTTGGCGGCGCTGTACTCCTTGCGGTTCAGTTGGATCTCGGCGATGTAGTAGGGTGCCAGCTCACTGTACTTCTTCGAGCTCAGCAGCGAGTTGAATCCCTGGAGGGCTTCGTCGTAGCGTCGCTGAGTGTAGCGGATGTAGGAGAGATGGTATGTGCAGTCCTCGTCATAGTCGTCGCTCACCTCCTTCAGAATCTCGAAGCGTATGGCAGCCTCCTTCAGGTTTCCCGTCTTCATGTAGCAGAGCGCCTGCTGATAGGTAGAGCGGTCGCGCTCCTCGTCGGAGAGGAGTTCGAGCTCCGAGGAGTTGAACATGACGAGCGCCTCGTCCAGCTGACCATTATAGAAGTAGTAGGACCCCATCAACGCGTAGAGGCGGTTAGCGTGTGGCGTATCGGGGTGTTCGTCAATATAGCGTCGCAGCAAGTTGAGGCAGTTTCTCTCCTTCAGCTCATAGGCGGAGCACACAATCATATACTCAGCCTCGTTGAGCAGTTCGCCGTTGTTGGCGTTCGGGTTATTGACGAAACTCTTCAGCACGCTGCTTGCAGCGGCATAGTTCTGCTGTTCGAAGAGGCGATGCCCCTCCTCGAACAGTCGTGTAGAAGCTGTGATTTTCTCACTTGTTTGTGCCTCGATGGGCAGTGCAGCGCAGCACATGACGGCGCACACAAGTCGTGATATCTTTTTGTTCATAATAATTTTGTTTATGAATCATTCTCTCAAGAGTGCAAAGATAGTGCATC
>CAZKNB010000140.1:0-4406 GCA_964554075.1 uncultured Bacteroides sp. | reverse complement strand
TGCTCGAATGTGTGACCGGCAAGAGTAGCGTGGTTCACCTCGATGTTCACCTTGAAGTCCTTCTCCAGTCCGTGAGCTCTGAGGAATCCGGCAACAGTCTCAGTGTCTACGTCGTACTGATGCTTAGTCGGCTCCATAGGCTTCGGCTCGATGAGGAATGTGCCCTTGAAGCCGTGTGCGCGTCCGTAGTCGCGTGCCAGGGTCAACATCTGAGCCAGGTGCTCCTTCTCGCGCTTCTGGTCTGTGTTGAGCAGAGACATATATCCCTCGCGTCCGCCCCAGAATACGTAGTTGCTACCGCCAAGCTCGATGGTAGCGTCGATGGCGTTCTTGATCTGAACGGCAGCACGAGCCACAACGTCGAACTCCGGGTTTGTAGCAGCACCGTTCATATAGCGTGCGTGGTTGAAGACGTTGGCTGTGCCCCAGAGCAACTTGATGCCTGTCTCAGCCTGCTTCTGCTTAGCGTAAGCCACGATGGCCTTCATGTTGGCCTCGTACTCCTCGATTGAAGAGCCCTCAGAGATGAGGTCGATGTCGTGGAAGCAGTAGAACTCGATGCCCAGCTTCTGCATGATCTCGAAACCTGCATCCATCTTGTTCTTAGCAGCCTCGAGAGCGTTGGCTCCGTGGTTCCATGGGAACTTCTTTGTTCCACCACCAAACTGGTCGCCTCCCTCTGCGCAGAGTGTGTGCCACCATGCCAGTGAGAATCTCAACCAATCCTTCATCTTCTTGCCCAGGATGACCTTCTCAGCGTCGTAGTAGCGGAAAGCCAATGGGTTCTTACTCTCTTTACCTTCAAACTTAATCTTTCCAATTCCCTGGAAATACTCTTGTGTTGCCATAATACTTATCTTTTTAAATAATGATATTATTGTTGTTGTTTTACTCTTTTTCTTTCTCTCTTTATCCTATTGTCTTCTCCAGGCGCTCCTTCCATCTAGCGTAAGCCTCGGCGTAGGCAGCGGCTTCGGATGCCTTCGGCTCGATGACCTCCAGCTTGTCGAGAGTGGCGAATGCCTCGTTGTTGTCCTTGTAGATGCCGGCACCCATGCCCGCTCCCTTCGCAGCGCCCACCGAACCGTCGGTGTCGTAGAGCTCAATGGTGGCTCCGGTGACGCCTGCCAGCGTGTTGCGGAAGATTGGACTGAGGAACATGTTGGCGTGGCCCGCATGAATCTTCTTCACCGCGATGCCCATCTGCTCCATGATGTCGATACCATATTTGAATGAGAAGACGATGCCCTCCTGAGCGGCGCGCACCAGGTGGCGCTTGTCGTGGGTGTTGAAGTCGACACCGAAGATGCCGCAACCCACCTCCTTGTTGCAGAGCATGCGCTCCGCACCATTGCCGAAGGGCAGTATGCTGACGCCTGCACTGCCTATTGGCACCTGTGCGGCGAGGTCGTTCATATCAGCGTAGGAGATGCCCTCGGGAGCCACGTTGCGCTTGATCCACGAATTCAGGATTCCTGTGCCGTTGATGCAAAGCAGCACTCCCAGACGGGTCTGCTCGGCTGTATGGTTGACGTGGGCGAAGGTGTTCACTCTTGAGAGTGGATCGTAGTTCACCTTGCCGTTGACGCCGTAGACCACTCCCGATGTGCCCGCCGTAGAGGCAATCTCGCCGGGGTTGAACACGTTGAGCGAGAGGGCGTTGTTTGGCTGGTCGCCGGCACGATAGGTGACCGGTGTACCCACAGCCAGTCCCAGCTCACGGGCAGCTGCCTCGGTGAGGCGTCCCTGCTCAGCGAAGGTAGGACGAACGTCGGGGATTATGTCATTGTCAAAGCCGAAGTACTCCATCAGCTCGGCGGAGATCTCACCATTCTTGAAGTCCCAGAAGATGCCTTCAGAGAGGCCCTCAACGGTGGTGCAGCATTCGCCCGTCAGCTTCAGGGCGATATAGTCGCCCGGCAACATGATGCGCGCAATGCGGTCGTAGAGCTGATGCTCATTCTCCTTCACCCACGCCAGCTTGGCAGCAGTGAAGTTGCCAGGAGAGTTCAGCAGGTGAGAGAGGCAGTAGTCTGAGCCAAGCTCGTCGAAGGCACGGCTGCCGTAGGGCACGGCGCGCGAGTCACACCAGATGATGGCGTCGCGCAGCAGTTTTCCATCCTTGTCCACGCAGACCAGACCGTGCATCTGATAAGAGATACCAATCGCCTTGATATCCTCCTTCTTGACGCCCGACTCGGCGAGAACCGCCTGAGTAGAGAGTTTCAGATTCTCCCACCACATCTCAGGGCTCTGTTCAGCCCATCCCGGCTGGTGGGCGGTGATGCGTGCCTCGCTCTTCGGGAAGAAGGCGCCAGCCACACACTTGCCGGTTTCCACATTCACCAGACTCGCCTTGACCGACGAGCTTCCGATGTCATATCCCAGTAGATACATAATGCGTTGTGTTTTAAGTTTCTATATCAGTTATTATTCTATTTAAAGTTGTTTATCTCTCAAATGGTTGTAAATCTTACGGTCGAACTTGTAGAAGCGCGCTGCCCTGTGGGCAACTCCCTTCTCCTTCTCCTCCAGCGGCACCACGAACTCCCACGCTGCAATCTTCTTGTGGAAGTTGCGCACATCGATTTCGCGGTCGTAAATCCGCTCGTAGAGCTGTCGCAACTGCGAAGCGGTAAACTTGCGCGGCAGGAGGTCGAACATCAGCGACGGAGCCGAAACCACCGCCCTGCGGATATACTGGAGCGCCTCATCGATGATGAGGTTGTGGTCGAACGCCAGCGCTCCGATGTCGTGCAGAGCCACCCACCCCGCTCCGTGAGCCTCGATGCTCTTGACGGCAGCACGGTCAATCTTGACCAGGGCCAGGTAGGCAATCGTGACGATACGCTCCACCCGCGAACGCGTAGCCCTCTCGAGCCAGTGGACATCCTTCGGGTCCTTCGTTCTGTCCTTCGAACCGTAAGCCTTAAACTGAATCAGGTTGATGTTGTTCAGACCCGTCAGCTCAAACAGCACGCGCCTTGCAGCCTCGTCCAGATCCTCATCTGTATATATCAGGCTACCCGGCAGCTTCATATCAGAGTAGGCAGCGCCATTCTCCTCGCCGCTTCGCTTGATCAGCAGCACCTTGATATGCTCGCCGTCAAACCCCGCAACTACGCAATCCACGGATATGTGGTTGTTCGCCAAAGTCTGTACATTTTCCATCCTTTCCTGTTCCGTTAACACTTTTACGAGGGCAAATATATAGACTTTTATAAATACATTATTCAAAAATTTATATGCTATAAAACATTGTTTTTCTTTTTCTTACATATCATACATTTTACAGTAAGCCCGACAGACGTTATTGTAGAGTCTACAATATGCTTCCAGACAACGTTTTACGAAATTTTAAGGGAAAAGCGATCAATCTCGGAAAGGATTTGTACATTTGCAGCCATAAAATATGAAAGACTAATATGAATACACTCTACCGCGCGCTTTGCTCGCTTAGCCGCATACTGTCAGACTATGCATCGCTGTTCATCATCGGCGTTGCCGTGATCACCTTCTTCGTGCCCGCCCTCTTTCTTTGGGTCACCGGCTACACCCAGACTCTCATCCTGGGCTTCATCATGCTCACCATGGGTCTTACCCTCTCGATGGAGGATATGCGGATTCTGGCGGCGCGTCCGTGGGACATACTGATTGGCACCTGCGCCCAGTTTACGCTGATGCCTCTCATAGCCTACACGCTCACCGTCATCTTCCATCTCGACACGGCTCTGGCTGTGGGCATCATCCTTGTGGGCTGCTGTCCCGGCGGTGTCTCCAGCAATCTTATGTCCTTCCTCTGCAAGGGCGACGTGGCCTTCTCGGTCGGCATGACCACCGTCTCCACGCTTCTGGCGCCCGTTGTCACCCCTGCCCTCGTCCTGCTTCTGGCTGGTGAGCGCGTGGATGTGGATGCTGTAGGCATGTTTCTGAATATTCTTATTGTGACGATAATTCCCGTGGGCATCGGTTTCCTCTGTAACCTCTACCTGGGCAAGAATGAGAGCTTCTGTCAGCTTCGCCGCGTGATGCCCGCCTTCAGTGTACTGGGCTTGGCGTGCATCGTTGGAGGTGTGGTGGCGGTGATCCACGACGACCTCATCGCCGGTGGTCTCCTGATGTTTGCCTGGACCTTCGTAGTGGTCTTCTGTCACAACGGACTGGGTTACATCCTGGGCTACGTCACCGGCAAGCTTTTCCACTTCAGCAAGGCGAAGAACCGCACCATCTCCATCGAGGTTGGTATGCAGAATGCGGGCCTTGCCACCAACCTTGCCACCCGTTTCTTCCTGGCCACCTGTCCCCTTGCGATAGTTCCCTGTGCCATCAGTTGTGCCTGGCACTCCATCTCCGGCACCCTAATCGCCACCTGGTTTGCGTGGAGAGACAAGTCGCTTCGCGACAAG
>CAZKNB010000139.1:0-4407 GCA_964554075.1 uncultured Bacteroides sp. | reverse complement strand
TTCGACTCGCTGACATCGAACGGCAGCAGGTCGAGGCGTCCGCAGAGTATGCCGACCACGAAGAATGCCACAATAATTATACTCCCCTTCATAACCTCCTCCACAGTAGCCAGGCCGCCACTACGCTGCCCAGAGTTGAACAAATACAGATTACCACAGACTCCAGCCCGAGGGTGTGCAGGCTCTCAATGATATGGTCGTCGCCTCCGACCTCCACTCCGAGAAGGAAGAGCAGCACCCAGATCATCACGGTGGTGATTCGCTGCAGTCCCGGCAGCTTATGTCCCCGCAGAAGTGCCCCACAGGCTATTCCGCCCAGCGTTATTCCGATAATTATAAATATCATGACTACTCTTTGATAATCAGATGAAAAAATTTTGTTGGGAAAGTATAATCTTTGAGAAAAAAATTTATACCTTTGTTGACGATGATTGTAAAGAGTTTTTTGGAAACTCTGACATGAACAGAACGAAAACATTCACTTTTGACATACATGTCTTGGCCTTAAAGTATAGGCATTTTATAATCAACGCTTGACACTTCAATAGTGCATTAGTGCGTGTGTTAAATGGATAACACAGATTGTAGAGAAGCGCGTGCCGCCCTTGGGTAAATCCACAAAGACCTACCTTTGCGGGGCGGCACCAACTCTTCTTCCTCTACTTGCGTCGATTATACCAAGTGACCAATCCACTCATCACGGTCGCCCGGAAGGAGGTCAATCACAGGAATTTCAACCATAGTATAGCAACCAGGCTGCTGACGGAACGATGCACGTGCCACGCAAACCAGAATCTGCGCTGTCAGGGCTGGGTTGTTGATCTTCATGTTGAACTCGAGAAGCTGGTTCTGAGTCTTGCCGGAAACACCCTTACGAGTAAGGTTCACGCCGTGACCCATGTCGAGGAGTGCATCCACGCATGGAACCTGCTGAACGTGTGTCTCGTCGTTTACGAAGTATGCGTCTGCCTTGATGGCTGCTGCGACCTCCTCGAACTTATATCCATCCTTAACCTCGATGTAGACCATGCGGCGGTGGATTCCTGTTCCTGTCGGGATGGTCATTGAGAGTGCTGCCTTAACGCCCGGAATAGCCTTAACAGCCACGGTGTGACCCATGCTCATACCAGGACCGAAGTTGGTGTAGGTTACGCCCTTCGGAGCGATAGCCTCAAACATGGTGCGGACGATGGAGTCTGATCCCGGATCCCAACCAGCTGAGATGACAGAAACGACGCCGTGCTCTTTAGCCACAGCGTTGAGCTCCTTGCGGAGTGCAGGGATGCCGGTGTGGATGTCGAAGCTGTCCACGGTGTTGATGCCGAGGGCGAGGATCTCCTTTGCGTAAGCCTCCACGCTGCGTGTCGGTGTACAGAGGATGGCTACGTCGACATCCTGAAGCTCTTTGATATTCTTCACTACGGGGTAGGGGTTCAACTCTGCCGGTTTGTTCTCGTCGCCGGCTCTGCGAACTACACCCGCAATCTCGAAGTCGGGTGCGCACTGCAATGCATCAAGTACGTAGTGGCCGATGTTGCCATAACCTACGATTGCTGCTCTTACCTTTTTCATTGTTATGTTGTCTTTTTGTTTAACAGAAATCTATTTCTTGTGCGCAAAAGTAAGCAAAAAGTATAAGAGGTTTACATTTGTTGATGATAAATTATAATAACGGAATGGGATATTTCGTTTATCTTTGTACTATGATTGAATATATAATGGGTACCATCGCTGAGCTGACGCCTGCGGTGGCAGTAATAGATTGCAACGGGCTGGGATACTCGATTAATATATCCCTCAACACATATACGACCATCCAGAATATGGATAAGTGTAAACTCTTCATCTACGAGGCGATTCGCGAGGATGCCCACGTGCTCTATGGCTTTGCCAACAAGCAGGAGCGTGAGCTCTTCCTGCTGCTCATCAGTGTCTCGGGCATCGGTGGCAACACGGCGCGCATGATTCTCTCGGCTCTCTCGGTCAGTGAGCTGGTCAACGCCGTAAGCACCGAGAACGCCAATCTGCTGAAGGGTGTCAAGGGCATCGGCCTGAAGACGGCTCAGCGCATCATAGTCGACCTGAAGGATAAGATTCGTGTGGTGGCTGCGGCTAGCGGTACGCCTCTCCAGTCGCCTGTGGTTGTCAACAGCGAGGTGCAGCAGGAGGCCATCTCAGCGCTCACAATCCTCGGTTTCGCTGCCGCTCCGTCGCAGAAGGTGGTGGCTGCCATCCTGAAGGAGGAGCCCGATGCATCGGTTGAAAAGGTGATAAAGATGGCGTTGAAACAGCTGTAAACGAAATTTTTTATAATTTTGTCGCCACAAAAGATACAGTAAATAAAATTTAAGTTATGAAATCAATGATTATTGCTCTTGCAGCTTTGAGCCTCTCGCTCAACGTGTCTGCTCAGGAGCATCTGAAGAGTCTTAACAAGGACTACTTCGATCAGACCACTCAGGCGGGAGATGATTTCTACCGCTATGTGACAAAGGGATGGCTCGACTCTCACCCCTTGACCGATGAGTATTCACGCTACGGACAGTTCAACGTGCTCAACGATTCAAGCCAGGTGCGCGTTCGCCGCATCGTTGACGGTCTTGCCGCTACAAACCCCGAGAAGGGAACTGTGGCCTACAAGGTATCTACTCTCTACAATCAGGCTCTCGACTCTGTACGTCGTAACAACGAGGGTGCAAAGCCTATCATGGCGGGTCTGAAGAAGATTGAGAACACTAAGCACGAGGAGATGGAGGATCTCTGGCTCTGGATGCACGCCAGCTATGCAAGCCCCTTCATCGGTGCTGGCATCGAGGCCGATATGGCCAACAGCAACGAGTATGCAATGTACGTTGGCGGAACAGGCCTCGGACTTGGCGACCGCGACTACTATCTGCAGAACGATAAACGTAATAAAGAGGTACGCGAGGCTTACAAGAAGCTTATCGTCAATCTCGCCACTCTCTCCGGCTACTCAAAGAGCGAGGCTAACCGCATCATGAAGAATGTGATCAAGATCGAGACTGCCATCGCCGACTCTACATGGACTCGCGAGGAGAGCCGCAACATCCCGGCTCAGTATAACCCGCGCTCACTGGCTCAGCTCAAGGAGATGTATCCTACAATCAAGTGGGAGCGCTTCTTCAAGGAGACTATGGGCATCGACGCTCCTGAGAATGTCATCGTCACTAACATCAACACTCTGAAGCAGGGTGAGAACCTGATGAATTCTCTCTCTGACCGCGAGAAGAAGGACTACTACATCTGGGAGTTCATCAATCAGGCGGCAGGTGCGCTGAGCGACGACTACACCAACGCCAGCTTCGAGTTCAGCAAGGTGATGAGCGGTGTCAAGGAGCTTCGTCCGCGCTGGAAACGTGCTCTCGGTGCCATCGAGGGCTATATGGGTGAGGCTGTAGGTCAGCTCTACGTTGAGCAGTACTTCCCGCAGTCGTCTAAGGACTATATGATTGGTCTGGTTGAGAACCTTCGCCGTGCGCTTGGCAAGCACATCATCAACCTCTCTTGGATGAGCGACGAGACTAAGCTCAATGCCATCAAGAAGCTCAACGCCTTCACAGTGAAGATTGGTTATCCCGACAAGTGGAAAGACTATACAAGCATGGAGATTGACCCTGCGCTCAGCTACTACGAGAACCTCCACAATGCCGGTATGTGGCATCAGAAAGAGGAGTACAGCAAGTGGGGCAAGCCAGTCGACAAGACTGAGTGGGGCATGACTCCGCAGACTGTAAATGCATACTACAACCCGCTGAACAACGAAATAGTCTTCCCGGCAGCCATCCTTCAGGCTCCGTTCTACGATCCTGAGTCAAGCGACGCTGAGAACTATGGTGGTATCGGTGTGGTTATCGGCCACGAGATGACTCACGGATTCGACGACCAGGGCTGTAACTTCGATGCTCAGGGTAACATGAGAAACTGGTGGACCGAGGAGGATGCTCAGAAGTTCGCCGAGAAGACTCACGGTCTGGTTGCTCAGTTCGACGAGGTAGAGGTGCTTCCGGGCTTGCACGCCAATGGTCAGTACACTCTCGGTGAGAACATCGCCGACCAGGGTGGTCTGCGCATCGCGATGACTGCGTTCCTCGATTCTCAGAAGAAGAAGGGTGTGGACGTAGAGAGCGAGTCTGCCAAGATTGACGGTTTGACTCCGAAGCAGGTGTTCTACCTGAACTATGCTAACCTCTGGGCTCAGAACATCCGCGAGGCTGATGTTCGTATGCTGACTCAGGGTGATGTTCACTCTCTCGATGAGAATCGTGTCAACGTCACTCTCCGCAACATCGCTCCTTTCTTCGAGGCCTTCGGCGTCAAGGAGGGGCATAAGATGTTCCGTCCCGAGTCTGAGCGTATCGTGATTTGGTAATTGCTGCGCTGTAGCAG
>CAZKNB010000138.1:2045-4435 GCA_964554075.1 uncultured Bacteroides sp. | reverse complement strand
GGGATCCAGCGGATGGCGTAGGTGACAGCGGCATCGGACTTCCAGTCCTTCAGGTCGCAGACATGAGTCCACGTCAGACTATCATTGGCGATGGCTGCAAGCCACGGGTCGCGCTCACGGTCGAGCGAAACACTCAGGATGGCGAAACGGTCGCCTCCGTAGCGCTTGAACGCCTCGACAACCTTCGGATTCTCACGACGACAGTCGGGACACCATGACGCCCAGAAGTCGAGCAGGAGGTAACGACCACGGAAGTCGGAGAGGCTGACAGCGTTGCCCAGTGTGTCGGGAAGAGTGAAATCGGGAGCCATGGCACCGGGCTTCAGGCTCTCCAGGCGACTGACAAAGGTATCGATGGAGGCAACGAGAGCAGTGCCGGAGATCGATGGGTCGAACTTCTCGCGGAGCTCCTTGACACGCTCCAGCGGGAGCTGCCATGCAAAGTTACGCATCAGGAAGTAGGCAGGAACAACCGACGCAGGATGAGCCTGAATAAGGCTGTCGATGCTGTATCCCGGGTTCTCCAGGAGCGGCAGGTTGGCGAAATAGATGTCGCTGGACTCCGAGCCGCTGACCTCAATCTTAGCGTTCGCCTCGTCGATGTTGACAGTCAAATCACCACTGTCGAGGAAGAAGAGAAGCGGTCGGCGCGTGTCGCGGTTGGTGGAGAGTCCGCACGCCATCGGCTCTGTGAACTCACCGCTAAAGATGAACCTGCCGTCGACAATCTCCGCCGAGTCGATCACCGTGAACGACTTGTCGTCATAGCGTTTCAGATAGATCATTCCATCATTCTCGCCCTCAATCTCTCCTCGCACCGTGTAGGTGGTTCCATTGTTGTTGCACGAAGCCAACATTGCGACGCATACAGCAGCCGCCATCAAGCTCTTCATCTTCATAATGTATATCTTTTTGGTCAATGATTCTTTACAAAACTACAGACAAAGATAGAGAATCTTTTCAGAAAGACTCATACGCCGCACACTTTTCTTGGCTTTACGCGCCGCTCAGGTGCAGTTTTCTCCGATTTTCCGCGGAGGTATACCAAAAATGAGGTAACTTTGCTGATTGGAAAATGAATACAGGAAAGATATCACAACTTAAAATATGAACAATTCTGAAGACATTAGATATAGCACGGACGAATCGATGAGGTTCGACCGCGAACACTTGTGGCATCCCTACACCTCGACCACCAATCCGCTGCCGGTCTACAAGGTGGTGAGCGCCGAGGGAGCGACAATCACCCTCGAGGGCGGGAAGAGGCTTGTCGAGGGCATGTCGTCATGGTGGTGCGCCGTACATGGATACAATCATCCGGTGCTCAACCGCGCCATTGAGGAGCAGACAAAGCGAATGTCGCACGTGATGTTCGGCGGTCTGACCCACGACCCAGCCATCGAGCTTGGCAAGCAGCTGCTGAAGATGGCACCGCGCGAGATGCAGAAGATCTTCTACGCCGACTCGGGCTCTGTGGCTGTCGAGGTGGCGCTGAAGATGGCGGTGCAATACTGGTACGCTGCGGGACGTCCACAGAAGAGCAACTTCGTCACCATTCGTGGCGGATACCACGGCGACACATGGAACGCGATGTCGGTGTGCGACCCCGTAACGGGCATGCATAGCCTCTTCGGCAACGCTCTGCCGATACGCCACTTCGTGCCCCGCCCCACCTCACGCTTCGACGGAGAATGGAACCCAGCAGACATCGAGCCGCTCCGCAAGGTCATCGAGGAGCACGAGGATGAGCTGGCGGGACTAATCCTGGAGCCCATCGTGCAGGGTGCAGGCGGAATGTGGTTCTACCATCCGCGCTACCTTCAGGAGGCGGTGAAGCTCTGCCGTGAGCACAACATGCTGGTCATCTTCGACGAGATTGCCACGGGCTTCGGACGCACCGGCCGACTCTTCGCCTGCGAACATGCGGGTGTGGTGCCCGACATCATGTGTGTCGGCAAGGCACTGACGGGCGGCTACATGACGATGTCCGCCGTGATGGCCACCGACGCCGTGGCTGACACCATCAGCAACAACGCTCCGGGAGCCTTCATGCACGGACCGACGTTCATGGGTAACCCATTGGCGTGTGCCGTGGCACGTGCATCGCTCCAGCTCCTTATCGACGAGGACTGGAAGGGACGCGTCGCGCGCATCGAGGCGCAGCTGAAGGAGGAGCTGAAGGATGCCTGGGATATTCCGTGTGTGGCTGATGTGAGGGTGCTCGGCGCCATCGGTGTTGTGGAGACAAAGGAGCCTGTCGACATGGCGTTCATGCAGCGCCGCTTCGTCGAGGAGGGCATCTGGCTGCGTCCCTTCAACCGCAATGTCTACATCATGCCCCCATTTATCATTTCGCCGGAAGAACTGAGCAAACTGACTAGCGGAATGAA
>CAZKNB010000138.1:0-1945 GCA_964554075.1 uncultured Bacteroides sp. | reverse complement strand
GAGCTTCAGGGCCTGGAGGAAACCGGGAACTTGAGGCGACTGCCGGAGATTGAGCACTGCGGAAAGATGGTCAAGGTGGGAGGAGCTGCGATGCTCAACCTCTCCTCAAACGACTACCTGGGACTCGCCTGCCGCGACGACCTGCGCGAGGAGTTTATGACGACCGCCACCCGCAAGGGCTACTCGCTGACCAGCTCCTCCTCACGACTGCTGACGGGAAACTACAGCGTCTACACCCGCACCGAGGAGCATCTGGCACGCCTCTTCGGCACCGAGGCCGCCCTGCTGCTGAGCTGCGGATACCACGTCAACAGCGGCGTGCTGCCCGCCATCTGCGACAGCCATACACTGGTGCTGGCCGACAAACTGGTCCACGCCAGCATGATTGACGGCATACGCCTGACGGGCGCCAAGTGTATCCGCTACCGCCACAACAACTACGAGCAGCTGGAGCGACTGCTGGCCGACAACCACGCTGCCTACGACGATGTCGTCATCATGACGGAGAGCGTCTTCAGCATGGATGGCGACGTGACCGACCTTCGCCGACTGGTGGCGCTGAAACGCCGCTACGGGAATGTGCTGCTCTACGTCGACGAGGCGCACGGCTTCGGTGTACGTGGCGAGAATGGTCTCGGACTGGCCGAGGAGCAGGGAGTGATTGGCGACATCGACATACTGATCGGTACGTTCGGCAAGGCGCTGGCGTCGGCGGGAGCCTACATCGTCTGCAACCGCAGGATGCGCGACTACCTGGTGAACCGCATGCGTACGCTTATCTTCACCACTGCGCTGCCTCCCCTCTGCATTGAGTGGACCGACTTCCTGCTCGACCGCCTGAGCGGTTTCAGGGATGAGCGTGAGCATCTGAGGGCGATTAGCGGACGTGTACTTGAGGCGCTTCGTGAGCGCGGATATGTATGTCCGTCGGCGAGTCAGATTATTCCGATGATGATTGGTGAGAGTCCCGCTGCGATCATGGTTGCAAAGGAGATGCAGCGCCAAGGCTTTTACCTGCTGCCCGTCCGTCCGCCCACAGTGCCGGAAGGAACATCGAGAATTCGTATTTCGCTGACGGCGGCAGTCAGCGACAGCGAAGTGGAAAGGCTGGTCGCTGCGCTCCCGGCCAAGAGTAAAGAGTAAAGAGTTAAGAGTTAAGTAGCCGGCTGCTTCGCAGCAAGAGTAAAGAGTTAAGAGTAAAGAGAAAAGTAGCCATGCGGGATTGGACCGGACGCTATACATAGCGTCCCTACATTCCGATAGAATGGATGTTGAAGGATAGAATGATATTTGTTGTAATTGGGGATATCCATACAGACCAATGAATATACGATACAATCAGAATAATATTTGTTATATTGGGGACATCACCACAAAACGATGAATATCCGATTAAACTTCAATATCCCCACAGGCAGGATGTAGGGTCGCTATGTATAGCGACCGCCGTAACGCCGCATGGAATATATATAGGTACAATGAAACAAGACTTTATAATAAGGAATACCGGTGCACATCGTCTGCTCCTCTTCTTTGCCGGATGGGGAATGGATGGGGCTCCTTTTGCCGCCTATCGTCCTGCGGGACGCGACTTCATGGTCTGCTACGACTACAGCGACGCCAGCTTCGACGCCTCGCTGATTGCCGGATACGATGAAGTGGATGTCGTTGGTTGGTCGATGGGAGTATGGATGGCGGCACGGTCGCTCTCCCTGGCGGGAATTGCGGTGAAAAGCGCCATTGCCATCAATGGAACAATGTTCCCTGTGGATGCTGAACGAGGCATCGCCCCGGAGATATTCCACGGCACCCTCGACGGACTCTCCGACGCCACGCTGATGAAGTTCCGCCGCCGCATGTGTGGCGGTGCCGCCGGCTACAAAAGCTTCATGGAGACTGCTCCGCAACGCTCTCTGGAGTCGCTGAGAACAGAACTCGCAGCTAT
>CAZKNB010000137.1:0-4476 GCA_964554075.1 uncultured Bacteroides sp. | reverse complement strand
TGGCAGAGCCGTGAGAAGTATAACACTCAGGAGGAGATTCTCGATGCACTTGCAGGCTTCCGCAAGCGCAACATACCTATTGATAATATTGTGCTCGACTGGCTCCACTGGCGTGAAGATTCATGGGGCAGCCATGAGTTCGACAAGGATCGCTTCCCCGACCCGAAGGCAATGGTCGACTCAATCCACAATATGCACGGACGTATCATGGTATCTGTATGGCCTAAGTTCTATGCCTCAACCGAACACTATAAGGAGTTTGACGAGAAGGGCTGGATGTACCAGCAGGCCATCAAGGATAGCATCCTCGACTGGGTTGGTCCCGGCTACCTTGGCTCGTTCTACGATGCCTACGACCCGGAGGCGCGCAAGCTCTTCTGGAGTCAGGTGAAGGATCACTACTATCCGCTCGGCATCGATGCATGGTGGATGGATGCCAGCGAACCAAACATCCGCGACTGTACCGACATGCAGTATCGCAAGGAGCTTTGCGGCCCGACAGCTCTCGGTCCGTCAACTAAATATTTCAATGCCTACGCCTACGAGAATGCCGAGGCAATCTACGACGGTCAGCGCTCAACAGAGCCCAATAAGCGTGTCTTCCTGCTCACCCGTTCAGGCTTCGCAGGACTTCAGCGCTACTCAACAGCCACATGGAGTGGCGATATAGGTTCATGCTGGGAGGACTTCAAGTCACAGATTTCTGCCGGACTGAACTTCTCAATCAGCGGTGTGCCATTCTGGTCAATGGATATCGGTGGTTTCAGCGTTCAGAACCGCTACGTCGACGGTGTGAGACTCTATGAGAAAACAGGCCGCGAGAATGAGGACTGCAAGGAGTGGCGAGAGCTGAACGCTCGCTGGTATCAGTTCGGTGCATTCGCTCCACTATATCGTGCCCATGGTCAGTGGCCGCTCCGTGAGGTCTACAACCTCGCTCCGGAGAGCCATCCCGCATATAAGTCAATCGTCTACTACACCAAGCTGCGCTACGACCTGATGCCATACATCTACTCTCTGGCAGCTATGACTCACTTCGACGACTACACAATCATGCGTCCGATGGTGATGGACTTCACTGTCGACAAGAATGTTCGCAGCATCAGCGACCAGTATATGTTCGGTCCCTATCTGCTCGTGGCTCCGGTCTACGAGTATGGCGCACGTTCGCGTGAGGTCTACCTGCCGGGAAGCTCCGTATGGTATGACTTCTACACTGGCAAGGAGGTGCCGGGCGGCTATCAGGTTGTCGACGCTCCCTACGAGCGCATCCCGCTCTTCGTCCGCTCGGGTTCAATCCTTCCTGTAGGTCCCGACATGCAGTGGAGCGACGAGAAGCAGGCCGACACCATCACGCTCTTCGTCTACGAGGGCGCCGACGGCCACTTCACTCTCTACGAGGATGAGGGCACCAACTACAACTACGAGAAGGGCAAGTATGCCAAGATTGAGCTCAGCTACAACGACGAGACATCGGTGCTCACCATCGACAAGCGTCAGGGCGAGTTCGACGGCATGCTCACCAACCGTACCTTCAACATCGTAAAGGTGGCGAAGGATCACCCGGTACCATATAACAAAACTATACAAGGCGTAACTGTAAACTACAATGGAAATAAGAAAGAAGTACATATTTAGCACACTACTATTAATACTGTTTAGTCAAAACCCGGTGAAGGCGCAGAACTCCGCAACCGTCAATTTCAACGACGGTTGGGAGTTCCGCCTGGAGGGCGATTCCACATGGCGCTCACTGACGCTGCCCCACGACTGGGCCATCGAGGGGGATTTCTCGCAGAGCAATCCCTCCGGCACCGATGGCGGCGCACTGCCTGGCGGAGTGGGACTCTACAGAAAGAATTTCACTGTCACCGATCCGTCGAAGCAGGTATTCATCGACTTCGACGGCGTATATATGAACGGAACGGTCTATGTCAATGGTCATGAGCTTGGCACACGCCCCTACGGCTATGCCTCCTTCGCCTACGACATCACCCCGTATCTGCGCTACGACCGCGAGAATAGGGTAGAGGTGCGCGTCGACAACAGCGACCAGCCCAATTCGCGCTGGTACTCCGGCTGTGGCATCTACCGCAATGTCTGGCTACGCCAGCTCTCGGCAACCCATGTCGACAAGTGGGGCACACACGTGGTGACTCCCGACAACAACCATGTCAACCTGACTATCAGCTACACGGGCAAGCCCGACAAGATTGTCAGCCGACTCTACGATGCCGACGGAACACTGGTGGCAAAGGCCAGCGGACGTTCGGCTCAGCAGTCGTTCGTGGTGAAGAACCCGCGCCTCTGGGACGTTGATTCACCACATCTCTATACTATAGAGACTGACCTCGTGGTAAAGGGCAAGGTGGTCGACAGCTACACGACGACATTCGGCATCCGCCAGTTCGCCTTCGACAGCGAGCGAGGATTCATCCTGAATGGTCGTCAGCTGAAGATCAACGGCGTCTGTCTGCACCACGATGCAGGTGCGCTGGGTGCTGTGGTCAACCGCAGAGCCATTCAGCGTCAGCTTGAGATATTGCAGAAGATGGGTTGCAACGCCATCCGCTGTAGCCACAACCATCCTGCTCCCGAGCTCCTGGAGCTTTGCGACAAGATGGGCTTCATCGTGATGGACGAGGCATTCGACATGTGGCGCCGCCGCAAGACAGCCCACGACTACTCACGCTACTTCAACCAGTGGCACGAGCGCGACCTTACAGACCTTGTGGTCAGAGACCGCAACCATCCGTCGGTGATGATGTGGAGCATCGGTAACGAGGTGCTGGAGCAGTGGACCGACGCCAAGGCCGACACACTCTCACCCGAGGAGGCCAACATGATGCTTAACTTCGGCCACGGTGCAAACCAGCTGGCAAAGGACACTACGCTCAGCGTCAACTCACTCCTTACAGCCCATCTGGCTGGAATAGTGAAGTCGCTCGACGATAGTCGCCCCGTCACAGCAGGTTGCAACGAACCCGACCCGGGCAACCACCTCTTCCGTTCGGGAGCGATAGACATCATAGGCTATAACTACCACGACAGCTGGTTTGAGGATGTTCCGAAGAACTTCCCCGGCAAGCCATTCATCGTCACCGAGGCAACATCGGCATTGATGACCCGCGGCTACTACGTGATGCCCTCCGACTCTATGTACACAGCCCCGAAGCGCTGGGATTTGCCCTATTATGACAGTACTTTCTCATGCTCGTCATACGACAACTGCTGCGCTCCGTGGGGCAACCACCACGAGTCGGCTCTGCTCAACGTCAACCGTCACGACTATATCTCGGGCATGTTCGTATGGACAGGCTTCGACTACATAGGCGAACCGACCCCATACCGCTGGCCGGCACGCAGCTCCTACTTTGGAATAGTGGACCTCGCCGGATTCCCCAAGGATATATATTATATGTATAAGGCGGAGTGGCAGAAGGATGAGACAGTGCTCCATCTCTTCCCCCACTGGAACTGGACACCGGGACAGACAGTAGACCTCTGGGCATACTATAACAATGCCGACGAGGTTGAGCTCTTCGTCAACGGCGAGTCGCAGGGCACAAGCTGCAAGACAGACAGCTGCCTGCACGCCTTCTGGAGAGTGACCTACCAGCCGGGTGAGGTGAAGGCCGTGAGCCGCAAGGATGGAAAGGTGGTAGCCGAGCAGACCATAAGGACAGCCGGTGAGCCTGCAGCCATCCGACTGACAGCCGACCGCAAGGAGATAGCAGCCGACGGCACAGACCTCAGCTACATCACCGTTGAGGTGGTCGACGCCGACGGCAACCTCTGTCCGTGGGCTGAGAACAGCGTGAACTTCAGCGTGGAGGGCGCCGGCCGCAACGCAGGCGTCGACAACGGCAGTCCGATATCACTGGAGCGCTTCAAGGCCGACAGCCGCAAGGCATTCTATGGCAAGGCGCTGCTCATCGTGCAGTCCAACGGCGAGAAGGGAGACATAAGCGTCAAGGCAACGTCGCCCGAACTTAAGTCAGACGAAATAAAACTAACTACATATTAATAATCTAATACCTCAACAGAAATGAATAAGAGTATTATCCTCGGTTTGATGATGGGTATGAGCTGCGGCGCAGTCACAGCCGGAACACCCCTCTATCTGGACAGAACCCAGCCAATCGAGAAACGTATCGATGCCGCTCTTGCTGAGATGACATTGGAAGAGAAGGTGGCACTCTGCCACGCACAGTCGAAGTTCTCAACTCCCGGTGTGCCGCGACTTGGCATCCCAGGCTTGATGATGAGCGATGGCCCTCACGGCGTAAGGGCAGAGATCAACTGGAACGACTGGGGCTACGCAGGCTGGACATCCGATTCAGTAACCGTTTTCCCGGCGCTGACAGCACTCGCTGCAACGTGGAACCCATGCCTCTCCGGAGCCTATGGCAAGTCGGTGGGCGAGGAGGCACGCTATCGCAACAAGAACATCCTGCTCGGTCCGGGCGTGAACAT
>CAZKNB010000136.1:0-4564 GCA_964554075.1 uncultured Bacteroides sp. | reverse complement strand
CAGCTCAACGTGCCCGTGGGACTCGTAGTGGCTGCCTGGGGCGGTTCGGCTTGTGAGGCTTGGATGCAGGCCGACTGGCTCCGTGCCTTCCCCGACGCAAAGATACCGCAGTCGCCCGAGGAGATAACATCGAAGAACCGCACCCCGACCGTGCTCTACAACGGTATGCTTCATCCGCTCATCGGAATGACCATCAAGGGAGTAATATGGTATCAGGGCGAGGACAACTATAACCGCGCATCTACCTACAGCGACATGTTCACAGCCCTCGTCAACGGATGGCGTGCAGAGTGGAAGCAGGGCAACTTCCCCTTCTACTACTGTCAGATTGCGCCATGGGACTATGCAGCGCTTGCCGAGGCTGGTCAGAAGCCTATCAACTCTGCCTTCCTGCGTGAGCAGCAGTCCATCGCCGAGAAGAAGATTGAGAACACCGGTATGGTGGTCCTGATGGATGTTGGCTCAGAGAAGTGTATCCACCCTACAAAGAAGATTGTAGGCGGTGAGCGTCTGGCTCGTCTGGCTCTCGTCAAGAGCTACGGACTGGAGGGTGTGACTGCCGAGAGTCCGAGATACAAGGGCATCGAGATAAAGAATGACACAGTGGTAGTATCCTTCGAGCGCGCTCAGATGTGGCTCAACGCCAAGGATAAGTATGCTTCACAGCTCTTCAAGGTGGCTGGTGAGGACCACGTGTTCCACCCCGCAAAGGCATGGATTGAGCGTAGCAAGGTCTACGTGAAGAGTGACTCAGTGGCTGCTCCGGTGGCTGTTCGCTATGCTTTCGAGAACTACGTTGTGGGTGATCTCTATTGCGAGGATCTCCCGGTTCCTTCATTCCGTTCAGACGACTGGAGCGAGTAGAAGTCGCTTCGTTGGATATTCATTATTTAGATATGAATAATTTAAAGAAAATAGTACTCTCTGTGGCTTGCTTTGCAGCCATGTCGACACCCGCTGTCAGCCAGACACCGGAGAACCTGGTGTGGCAGACGCAGAGCGTCGACGCCGGAGGCTCCATGCCACTCGGCGGAGGAGACATCGGCATGAACGTTTGGGTGGAGGGCGACGAACTGCTCTTCTACCTCTGCCGCACGGGAAGCTACGATGAGAACAACGCCCTGCTGAAGCAGGGACGATTCCGCATAACCACCTCGCCATCAATCTTCGATGGCGACAACAACTTCCGTCAGGAGCTCCATCTCAATGATGGCTACATGACCATCGACGGAAAGGGCGGACGCATCACCCTCTGGGTCGACGTCTTCCACCCCGTGGTGCGTGCCGAGGTTACAGCCTCTTCGCCCGTGACGCTCAACGTGAGCTACGAGAACTGGCGCCACGCCGACCGCCCCATCCGCAAGGTGGAGGGGCAACAGTGCTCCTATAAGTGGGTGATGCCCAAGGGACTCTGCACGAAGGCCGATACGGTGATTGCCGCAGAGCGTCGCCTCACCTTCTTCCACCACAATGCCGACAGCACAGTCTTCGACGTTGCCGTGGCTCAGCAGGGACTCGAGGCGGTGAAGGATAGCCTCTACAATCCGCTTGGCGGGCTCATCTCGGGTGGCTGCATGCTCTCCGACGGCCTCGCCTTCGCTGGCGAATCGACAGGAGTCTACGCCGACACCGACTTCCGCGCCTACAACTACAAGTCGCTCAAGGCGGCGCGTAGCCACTCACTGCGCATCATCCTCAACAACGGCAACCGTGGTCGCGCAGAGTGGGAGAGTGGACTGGCAGCGACCGACAAGGCGCTCAACCTCTCCAAAGACCGTAAGGCAAGCCGTGCATGGTGGAACAGCTTCTGGCAGCGCAGCTTCATCGAGGCTGGCGGCGAGGCTGAACAGCTGGCACGCAACTACACCCTCTTCCGCTTCATGCTGGGCTGCAACGCCTACGGCAGCGACCCATCGAAGTTTAATGGCTCACTCTTCACCTTCGACCCCGTCTATGTCGACGCGAAGATGCCCTTCACTCCCGACTTCCGTCGTTGGGGTGGCGGCACGATGACCGCGCAGAACCAGCGCCTCGTCTACTGGCCGATGCTCAAGAGTGGCGACTTCGACATGATGCCTTCGCAGTTCAACTTCTACATGCGAATGCTTGGCAATGCCGAGCTCCGCACCCGCACATACTGGGGACACGAGGGCGCCTGCTTCTCCGAACAGACCGAGAACTACGGACTGCCCAATCCCGCTGAATATGGCTTCAAGCGCCCTGCACAGTTTGACAAGGGACTGGAGTACAACGCTTGGCTGGAGTATGAGTGGGACACCGTCCTGGAGTTCTGCCAGATGGTTCTGGAGACCAGTAACTACGCCGGCGCCGACATCACGGAGTATATGCCCCTCATCCGCAGCGCCCTCCGCTTCTACGACGAACACTACCGCATGCTCGCCTCGCAGCGTGGACGCAAGAACCTCGACGGCAACGGCAAGCTGGTCATCTACCCCGGATCGGGCTGCGAGACCTATAAGATGGCCTACAATCCCGCCTCTACGGTCGCTGCCCTGCGCCGCGTCCTGATGACCTCGGGCATTGACAGCCTCATGCTGAGCCGCATCCCCGAGATACCACTCCGCACGGTGGAGGGTCGCGAGATGATTGCCCCCGCCATCACGTGGGAGCGCGTCAACAACATCGAGACACCGCAGCTCTATCCCGTCTTCCCATGGCGCTTCTACGGCGTGGGCAAAGAGGGCTTGCAGACTGCCCGCAACACATATCTCTACGACGCTGATGCCGTCAAGTTTCATTCGCATATCGGATGGAAGCAGGACAACATCTGGGCTGCCTGTCTCGGTCTGACCGATGAGGCTTTCCGCCTCGCCAAGCTGAAGCTGGCCGACGGTCCTCACCGCTATCCCGCCTTCTGGGGACCCGGCTACGACTGGACTCCCGACTGCAACTGGGGTGGCTCGGGCATGATTGGGCTGCAGGAGATGCTCCTTCAGGAGGCCGACGGCAAGATACTCCTCTTCCCCGCATGGCCAGCCGCTCAGGATGTCCACTTCCGCCTCCATGCCTCAGGCAGCACAACGGTCGAGGCGACGCTGAAGGATGGCAAGATGGTCAGCCTGAAGGTGACGCCGGCAGAGAGAGCGGGCGACGTGGTAAATATGTTGTCAGAAAGAAATAACTAAATAATATACTATCATGAGAAAGATTGCAATAATGCTTTTGTGTCTCATCTCCCTGGGAGCCTTCGGCCAGCAGAACTGCTCGGTGGCGGGCTTCTACCAGATTGAGAACAGCGGACGAACAGTCTACAATTTCAATCCCGGATGGCGATTCCATAAAGGTGACGTCAACGGCGCACAAGAGGCAACCTTCGACGATTCGGCATGGGAGGTAGTCTCCACTCCTCACACCGTGGAGCTGATGCCTGCCGAGGCCAGCGGATGCCGCAACTATCAGGGCATCGCATGGTATCGCAAGCACTTCATAGTGCCTGCCGAGACCGACGGAAAACTGGTCAGCATCCACATCGAGGCTGCCATGGGCAAACAGAAGGTTTATCTCAACGGAAAACTCGTCAAAGAGCACCTTGGCGGTTACCTGCCCATCACTATTAACCTTAGCGAACTGGGCATGAAGGCGGGCGAGACAGGCGTGCTGGCTGTCATGGTCGACAACAGCGACGACAAGTCGTTCCCTCCCGGAAAACCGCAATACACACTTGACTTCGCCTATCATGGCGGAATCTATCGCGACGTATGGATGATTGCCAAGTCGCCCGTTGCCATCACCGACGCCATTGAGTCGGGCAAGGTGGCTGGCGGTGGCGTCTTCGTCCACTACGACAACATCTCCAAGGCGTCGGCCGACGTATTCGTCAACACCGAGGTGGCAAACAGCGACAAGGTGGCACGTACGGTGGCTGTGGAGACCATCATTGCCGATGCCGACGGTAAGCAGCTCCGCAAGAGCTCTACAACCGTGAAGCTGCAACCGGGCGAGGAGAAGACGGTGGAGCAGAAGATGACCGTGAAGAACCCATCGCTCTGGACACCATGGTCGCCTACGCTCTATCAGGTGCAGTCGCGCGTGAAGCAGGGTAGCCGCACCATTGACGGCGGCATGACGCGCATCGGAATCCGCAAGGCAGAGTTCAAGGGCAAGGATGGCTTTTGGCTCAACGGCGAGAAGTGCGAACAGCTGGTCGGTGCCAACCGCCATCAGGACTTCGCCTACGTGGGCAATGCGCTCCCCAACTCTCAGCAGTGGCGCGACGCTAAACGCCTTCGTGACGCTGGTTGCACCATCATCCGTACAGCCCACTATCCGCAGGATCCATCATTCATGGATGCTTGCGACGAGCTCGGCCTCTTCATCATCGTGGCCACTCCGGGCTGGCAATACTGGAACAAGGATGAGCGCTTCGGCGAACTCGTTCACCAGAACACACGCGACATCATCCGTCGCGACCGCAACCACCCTTGTGTACTGATGTGGGAGCCTATCCTCAACGAGACACGCTTCCCCGAGGACTTCTCGGTGAAGGCTCACGAGATAACCATCGAGGAGTTCCCCTATCCGGGTCGCCCCGTGGCTGCTGCCG
>CAZKNB010000135.1:0-4579 GCA_964554075.1 uncultured Bacteroides sp. | reverse complement strand
GATTGCGCAGCCAGCGGCTCTCGTAGATGTGGTGACCCACGGCGCAGGCAATGAGGTTGTATTTGTCGGCGTATGAGCGCTCCACTAAGAACTCCGTCATGCCGTAGCCCACGGGAGTCTCCTTGATGTGCTTGCGCAGCGTCCACCAACGATAGTAGTACATCTCCTCGAAGTCGCGGTTCGGGCACTCAAAGAGAGGAATGTTCTTCTCCATCCACGCTGACGACTCTGCGTTCGGAATGGCCTGAGCTATATTCTCATCCTCCATGCCGTTGAAGTAGTCGGCATAGTGGGCGAAGTCGGAGTAGCGGAGCACCGCTGCCGAACCATCGGCGTCGGCAGACGATGTAGTGAAGTTCGCGATGCGATAGGTAGCTAATGGCTCCTCCTCGCCTGCGTTGTCGAGTATGCCGTCCCAGTCCGCCGGAGTCTCCACGGTAGGATACTGACGCGGCTCACCCGTGCGGAAGGCTATGCGCTCCACGGCGTGAACGGGTGCGTAGAATATGCGCTGCCCCACCTTCTTGCCGTCGACGTACATCTGCGCCAGACGGTTTGCCACGGAGAGAACAATCTCAATGTGGTATCTCTTTCCGGCCTCATACTTGGTCATGTTTCCGAAGCGTGCGCCGCCCTTCATGCGCATCACACCGTCGGCAGTGAGCTCCAGACGTGAGCAGGCTGTGCCGTTATGGTCGAGGAACTCAATCTGAAGTGTGCCGTGGTCGTTCTGCTCCGCCTGAAGGTCGAAGGCGATTGTCAGCTCCTTCGAAGCGGGAATCATGCGCTCCACCTTGGCGTAGTCGTGCAAATCCTTGTCGGCAATCACGAGCCACTCGCCGTCGAGCGAAACGGGAGCCCACTGCAGAGAGTAGATGTTCCAGTCGCGCAGGTCGGCCAATTCCTTAGCCTTCGAGAAATCGTCGGCAGCGTGTGCCACCGCCTGTGTGCGGACAGGCACGGGGATGTGGCTCACCCACAAGTCCTCCTTGTTCATGCTGTATGTCACCCACATGTCGCCATCCTTCGGAGTGCCGTTGCCCTCCTGAATGCCGCGCACATATTGCGGACCGAACGACTTGTAGTTGCCGCCGTAGCGCATTGGCGAAATCTCGCCGTGGATGAGGTTGAGCGTGGTGTACTCCAGTCCGTCGGCGCTCAGCGAGAGAGCAAGCGGCCAGCGGAACTCGGAGGGATTATAGACGGTGGCGTATGTTCCGTCGCTCAGTCTCTGTCCCCAAATCTTGGCGTTGCTGTTGACGAAGCCCTGCGCACGGCCAACGGGTTCAGCCCACGTGTTTCCGCCGTCGGTACTAATGGATGTCAGGGCGTGCTTCCAGAGCGCAACTAAGTTGCCGTCGGGGAGAGTGTAGTCGCAATATGCCTTGTAGCTCTTGTTGAGCGGGATGAGCTTATCGTTGCGGTCCGCCTCCTCCACCCACTGCATACGGTAGCGCGGATTGTCTAAGATCTCCTGGCAAGCCTTCACGAAGGCCTTATCCTTGGAGCGGGTGAAGTATGGGTAGTCGGTATTCTTCTCGTTGAAGTCGTGGTTGTAGTAGATGAAGTAGATGTCGCCGAAAGAGCCATCCTTGCGGATCTCACGAACCACGCGTCCGATGCCGTTTCCGTCGTTGGGGTCATCCTTCTTGTCGAGCGCCACGCCATAGTTTCCCATAGCGATGAGCTTGCCCGACTTGGAGACGTAGAAGCCGACGCGCTGGTGCATGATGGCGAGCAGGTTCTCCGCCTTGTCGGTGCGTCCCGGCTTGGTGTAGCCGTCCGGCACCTTATACTCCGGGAAGAGCACCACGGGCGCCGTCCAGTGGTAGCCGTCGACAGATGTCATCAGGCAGGTGTGTGAGGGCGGTATATGTTCGTCCGACGGATCGGAGAGATAGTGCATGTAGAATCGTCCGTTCCAGTATGCCATCATCGGCTGATGGTTGTATGTCCAGCCGTTGCCATTCTCGGCGGATGGATGTTCGCGGTTAGCGCGCAGCACCTGTATGTTGTGGACTCCCACCACGGGCGACAGACCGCCGTCGTGGAATGTTGGGTTCGACAGCTGAGTGCCGGTGTAGTGTACACGTTCCTGCGCCCCGGCTCCGAGAGCCACAGAGCACAATGCCATTGCGGTAAACAGATGTTTCAGTTCCATTTATCTATGTAAGTCTTAGTTGTTAGTTATTTCTTTTCTTTCAGCAGCTTCTCGACAACGCTCTTCGGCGCACGGAACACGGTGCCGTGCTTATGTCCTTCGGGGATTGATATGCTGTCGGAGAATTGTTCGAATGTCTTGAAGTCGGCGGTGCGCACGGCTCCGTAGGTCTTCTTGCGGTAGTCGTCGTAGTAGATGACGTAGCCGCCGCTGGTCTTCGCCACGCTCGGTCCCTCGGTGAGGAATCCTGTGAAGGGCTCCGAAGGCTTGCTCCACGGTCCGTAGGGCGACTTGGCGAACGCCACCTGTATGTTGCGGTTGGGGCGTGTGTTGTCCTTCACCACCATCACGTAGTCCTCCTTGCCGCGCTTCAGCAGCGTAGCGTCGATCACGCTGTATCCGGGATCCATCAGCAGCTTTGTCTCGCTGAATGTCTTGAAGTCCTTCGTTGTGGTGTAGTAGAGTCGGTGGTTGTTGAGCTCCTCCTCGGCTCCCTTCTCGAACTTATATGGCACGCACGATGACCATACAATCATCATCTGCTTCTGCTCGTCGTCGTAGAAGAGCTCCGGCGCCCACACGTTGACGGTCGTTGTGTCGTGCGCCATCACGTTGAGCATGCGCTCCTCGCTCCAGTTTATGAGGTCGCGGCTCTCGGCGTATCCGAATCCGAGGTCGCCGCGCCAGCTTGTCGTCCACACTAAGTGGTAGACGCCGTCGGGCGTACGCACCATCGAGGGGTCGCGCATCACCTTCTGCTTACCGATCTCCGGCTTGAGCCATATGCCGGGTATGCTGTCCCAGTGCACGCCGTCCTCGCTATAGAGGTATCGCAGTCCCTCGTTAGCGGGTTCGTGGAACGAGGTGAACATATATAATTCCTGTTTAGCCGTGCGGCATCCCGATAGCATCATCGCCGCCAATAACAAACATATTCCGGTAAATCTTTTCATCTTTTCTGCTTATATACATTATTACATAATAAGACGGACGGATTCCGTTTCTGTACTCTAATTCAAGTTTCGAAGTTATCATATATTCCCATGCAATGGCGGCGTAGCCGTCCCAAGTTCTGTAGAGGCGTAAAAAAAATATTGTTAGTTTAATATATCGCCTGTAACATTTTTTCATACTTTTGCCGTTGATAATTATCAATGAATACATTTTACAGAGATATGAGAGGCATACTATCATTGTGGCTATTGATTTTATGTAATCTGATATGCGCACAACAAGACAACAAAAGTGACATTTTCGTGGCCTATCTTGTGAACCGGGCAGACTTAGGACTGGAATACAGCAGTTACAAAGATTCGAAGAACATCGAGCAGGATGTCGCATCGCTAATGAACGGCGGACAATACGTTGTCTCCGTGGTAAGAACCAGAGAGGGCATCCTTGTACTCCATCACACCAATACCGAGGCTATGGAGCAGCATTTCGCCGTTGTGGCGGCAGGAGAGCTGAAGTCGGAATGCAGCAAGCAATTCGACAGCGGATATGCCGTGACCTATTACAACAAAGATGGAGGGTTCGCCATATTCGACAAAGACCCCACCGTCACGAAGCAGGAGGTAGTGGGAAAACTCGACCAGAAGTCGCTGAAGAAGTTCAACGACAAGGGGATGTATGTGGTGGCAGGAAGCAACGAGGCGTATGTGCTTCAGGAGATGCACGACGGGATAGTGCGCCAGAGGATAGAAAGTCACCCATCAATGTACCGTCTGCAGTGTGACAGTTTCTTTACAATGGTGGACCATAACTGCGTTCCGGCATTCCTGACGAAGTCATATAATTTCAGCGACGACACTACAGCATACACCGTTGTCTACAGCGAGTACGACCGCTCCTACGCCGACAAACAAACCGTGAAGGAGTTCAGGAGCGAGGAGCAACTAACGGACTACCTAAAGTCGCAGCAGTTCCGCTACGGCTACAGGCTATGCTGTCTGTGGGGCGGATTGGCGGAGTGAGCCGATTACTCAAACTTCGGTTCTGCCAACTCAATCACCTCCATGTCGCTGAATACGCCGTGGTCGATGTTGAGACGAACCATCGTGCGGACTTTATGAAAGCCGTAGAGTCCGGCGGCACCGGGATTGATGTGGAGCATGCCGAGCGTCTTGTCGTATTTCACCTTCAGAATGTGGGAATGACCAGAGATGAAAAGCTTCGGCGGACGGGTCATCAGGCTGCCGACGATTGATGGGTCGTACTTGCCGGGATAGCCACCGATGTGCTTCATCAGAATCTCCGTTCCCTCCACGGTGAAACGGTTCACCTGCGGGTAGCGGCGACGAAGCTCCTGTCCGTCAACATTGCCATAGACGGCACGAAAGGGTTTGAACGCCTCGAAACGGTCTGCCACCTCGAGCGAACCGATGTCGCCAACGTGCCACACCTCGTCGCACTCCTTGA
>CAZKNB010000134.1:0-4588 GCA_964554075.1 uncultured Bacteroides sp. | reverse complement strand
TGTCGTTGCCATAGTGGCGCGCCAGCTGTTCAATCATCTTATATGAGAGTTCGCGATAGAGCGGAGAGGCGAAGGAGGCGTGCTGGCGTGCACCGTGGTCGAGCACCGTTCCATCCTCCTGCTTGATCAGCACCTCGGGATATTTGCGTGAGAGCCACACGGGCGGAGTGGCAGTCGAGGTACACATGATGACCTTCAGATTGTATTTTGCAGCGAGAGCCACGGCGCGGTCGAGCCAGGCGAAGTCGTATCGTCCCTCCTCGGGCTCAAGCTGTGCCCAGGCGAACTCGGCGAAGTGGGTGAACTCGAAGCCCATCTCACTCATCTTCTTGAAGTCTCTCTCCCACTGGCTTTCGTCCCAATGCTCGGGATAATAGTAGACGCCGGTGGTCAGAAGTTCACTCTTGTCGAACCATTGTTGCTGTGCTGATACGCCTCCTGTGGCCATACAAGCCAAAAGGAGTGCTGCGAGTTGTCGTTTCATGATATAGTATTGTTTTAATTGTTATTCATTAGTAAGATTGACATGGAGCTGGAGCAGGCGGTCGAGCACCTCGCGGTCTACGGCGAAGGCTGTTCCGTGGCGTATTCCGCTTGGGAAGGATACCTGGTCGGAGATGTCCTGCCATGTCTCGCCGTGGTCGCTGCTGCGAACGGCTCCATATTGATGGTTACGATACTTGTCGAAATAGATGTAGAGGTCGTCGCCGATGAAGAGTGGCGCAGGTCCCTCGCACCAGTAGTCGCCGGTGATGGATGGCGAAACCTCAGTTGGGAAGCCGTCCGCAATGTTTGCCGTGCGGGTGATGCGCAGGTTCTTCTCCGCCGGCAGCGAGTTCTCGTTCTTCACCACCATGATAAGGTCGCCCTGCTTCTCGTCGCGCACTATGGCAGCGTCAATCACGCTGAAGTCGGGATTGAAGAACATGCGGGTCTCGGAGAAGTTGACGAAGTCCTTTGTCGTCACATAGTAGATGCGGTGGTTGAGTCCCTTCTCGCTCTCGATGACCGGCACCTCCTTATGGCGTCCGGGGATTGTAGTAGCCCAATAGATGTAGTAGGTCTCTGACGGTGCATCGTAGAAGAGCTCGGGCGCCCAGCAGTTGTGAGCCTCGGGCTCGTGCATCATGACCGGTATCGCCTTCTGCTCGCTCCAGTTGATCAGGTCGGGCGAAGAGGCGTAGCCGATGATTCGGTCGGTCCAGCTCGATGTCCAGACCATGTGGAAGGTGCCGTCGGGTCCCTGCACCACGCTTGGATCGCGCATCAGGCGGTCCTTGCCCACGGTGGGAACCAGCAGCGAACGTCCGTCGTTGAGCGCCGTCCACTTCAGTCCGTCGAGGCTGTAGGCCAGATGGAGTCCGTCGCGACTGTTATTTACGAAGTATGAAAACAGGTAGACCTTCTCGCCCGCCATCGCGCTGAGCGTGACGAGCAGCAGTCCGAGCAAAAGGGTGAAATGTCTTTTCATGTATCAACCGTTGTGTTTTTTGTTATTACTATCTTATATCTGCCCTGAGGCCTCGAAGTATCTCTTCATCACCATCAGCTGGATAATATCCTCGCGCTCGCTGTCCTTGAACTGAGCGACAAACTCGTGGGCGTGGGCCACTATGGCTTTAGCCTCGTCGGTATGAGCGATGTAGTACTCCAGCTTCTCCTGCAGGTCGGAGAAGTCCTCCTTAACCTCTATATAGTGGTAGTCCGCCTTGAGAGTTCCCTCCATAAACCAGGTCTCGCAGGTGGGGCGAGTCATCACGGCTATTGAGTTGGACGACATCACCCACTTCAGGTTCGAAGCCACATCGTTGCCCTCGAGCGCCATGATGAACTTGTAGTCCAGGTGTTCGCGGATGGTCTTCTTGGGCGACATCCATTCGTCGGGACATCCCTCGTTGCGCCCAACCACACCGCAGTCGAAGAGCGGATTGCCGAAGAACTTCTCCAGGAAGCCGGTACGCACACGGCTCTGACGAATCTTCCCGCGGAAGATGGCCATGTCGCGCTTAGCCTCGAAGGGGATGGTGTCGTTGAGGAAGAGGAAGTGGCGCAGCTTGTCGAGCTTCAGCACCACGGAGTTGCGGTTGTCCTCGGTCAGCATGCGGCTCTTCACCACCGTAGGAATCGTGGGAGTGAAGTAGACATCGCCGGGACAGAAGCTCCAGCGCAGCTGTTTCGGGAACCAGCGAGTGACGTCGTGCTGATCGAAATAGTAGGCTGTGTGGAACATCTTACGCTTGTAGTCGCCGATTCGGCCTATGTAGTGGAAGGTGCTTCGCTCGCGGTGAGTGTAGTCCTCGACAGGCACAGTGAAGGGCTCCGTCAGGCGGATGTAATAGTCCACACGACGACATATCTCGTCATAGTCCGGGCGCTGCTTAGCCTTGGCCAGCTTGGCCTCCAGGCGAGAGCGATAGAGGGCATCGGGCACAAGGAGTCCCGCGAAGTTGCCCACGAAGTTCAGAAACTTATTTGGCTTTCCACTGTTCAGTTTATAAAGAATCGAATCCGACATATCCAGGTTTAGGTTTATTCGTTAAAGCCGGTGCACGCGCCATAGGGCGGCATGCCTGCGACCAATTATATCCGCAAAGGTACACTATTTCCCCATTCTCACCTAAAAACGCCCGCTAAATTGAGATGGTTGTGCGGGAAATGACTAATTTTGCACTGAGCTTTATAACTGTAAACGTAAACAACGGGAGAAAAAATAGATCAAGCATAATGATACATATCACCTTCAACATCGACTCAAACTACGTGCGCCACTGCGCCGTGACCATGGTTTCAATCCTGGAGAACAACCGCGACGAGAGATTCCGCATGCACATCGTGGCTAAGGGCCTCAGCAGCGAAGAGCGCGACGCCCTCACTCAGCTTGCCGCCAAATATGGCAGCGAGGTGGCCTTCTATGCGCCCGACGAGTCGCTGCTCAAGGGCTTTGAGATTCGCAAGTTCAGCCGTCGCATCTCGCTTGCCACCTACTACCGCTGCATCCTCTCGGACCTGCTGCCTGCCGACGTGGACCGCGTCATCTATATGGACTGCGACATCGTGGTAACGGGAAGCCTGAAGCCATTCTGGCAGACGCCGATGGACGAAGAGACGGGGGCTGCCGTGGTCGACGACATAGGTTGCGACGAGGCTTCACGCTACGACATACTCCACTACCCCGCCCGCTACTCATACTTCAACGCGGGAGTGATGCTCGTCAATCTCGACTACTGGCGCCGTCACAACATGGCGCAGGCGTGTGTCGACTATTACCACCGCTATCCGGAGCGTATACTCTTCAACGATCAGGACCTCCTGAACAGCCTGCTCTACGACCATAAGGTTAATGTCGACCTGAAATGGAATGTGCAGGATGGCTTCTACCGCAATCCGCGCCACATGGACGAGGCATGGCGCCAACGCTATGCCGAGACGCTGAAGCATCCCGTGATACTCCACTACACCAACCGCAAGCCCTGGGACTACGAGAGCCAGCATCCTCTGCGCATGGAGTACTTCCGCTACCTGGCGCTGACGCCATGGGCCAATGAGCGCTCCTGCTTCAGCTTTCCACAGCTGCTGAAGCGCTTCTTCCGCCTGCTCCCGTTCTATCTGGGACTGAGAAGGGCTAAATATGTGAATCTGGAGAAAATCTAGGCTATTCCCGGAAGAACACCTAAGCGGATTCTGAAGAAAATCCAGGCTATTCCTGAAGAAATCTAGGCCTTCGCCTCCTCTATACGTCTCTCTACCTCCGCATAGCGGTCACGGTAGAGGCTGTAAAGGAGGGCGCTGTTGCGCTCTGCCTGCTGAGTGGTGAAATGGTTGTTCCATAGGCGCATGCCACCGACACTCAGCGAGTGGAAACGGGCATTGTAGTGTCCCACGCTCAGGCCGCAAAGCCAGGCGCGCAGACAGAGCTCATAGTCGTCGTACTGGAACGGGGCGAAGCTGGTGTCGAAACGATGGAGATGGGAGTCGTAGAGCGACTTGTTGAGCCACATCGGAGCACGATTGACGGTGGGGACATAGCTGAATCCATCCTCAGGATAGCTGCAGTCGCAGCCACTGGCACGGCGCTGGCTATCATCAAAATGGATGCCGCGCGCACCGAATCCACCAAGAATGGCCATCTCGGGATGAGAGCGGAAGAGAGCGACAGCCTCGGTCATCCACTCCAGTGAGTCGAAATCGTCGTCGTCCTGAAGGAGGGCGATGTAGTCGCCGTTGGCCATACGGATGGTACGGTCGTAGGTAGTGACCTCGTAAAGGTCGTTGGCACGAAAGAGGAACTCGTTGGCGCCGGTCAGGAGCGAAGTCAGTCGGCGGGTATGTTCAGCCGACGAGCCGTCGTCGATGACGATAATCTCCACCGAAGGATACTGGCGCAGCTTCGGAACGATGTGAGCCACCTGCAGACTCTTGTCGTGCGACTGTATGATGACCGTCACCTCGGGCTTGTCGTTGTAGCCCTTAGCCAGCCACGCCTCACGGCACTTCTTGTTCTTAGTCACTCCGCTACGCTTCTGCAGAGCCAGCTTAATCCTGTCAATAGCCAATCCTAACTTCATCTGTCTTACCTTTATGTGTTTAG
>CAZKNB010000133.1:0-4598 GCA_964554075.1 uncultured Bacteroides sp. | reverse complement strand
CCGGAGTCTCGCTCTGGGCAACTACGGTCACTGCCTTGTCGCCAGCGGCATTTGAAGTAGTATTAATCACCACCTTGCTACTCTTCTTCGCCTTTGCAGCAGCCTCAGCAGCAGCCTTCTCGGCAGCCTCAACCTGCTCATCGGTTCCGATGGCCTTAGCTACGGCATCAAATGTATCGTTCGCGAAATCTATGGTTTTGATTCTCCACTTGCGCAGGCCGATGATAATCTTCGTCTTGGCCTTGTTGAGGGCAACACGGTCGGACACCATCTCCTCGGCTTTATACTTCTGGGTCTGCTCGTAGACGTAACGGATCTTCTCAATCTGCACCTTGCAATGCTCGTCGGCGCACTCCGCCTTGATGTTATAGCCCATCCATGTACGGTCGAGCGTCAGGGCATTCGACTTAAAGATGAGCCACTCCTCGGCTACACCGGCAACTACACCATCCTCCGGAGTTACGTAGACCACGCGGCTATGGTCGTTGCCATTGGCAGCCAGACGCTTCTCCATCCACTTCTGAACGCGATCGAAAATCACGCTCTTCTGCAATCCTGGTACGCTGAACTCCTTGGTGAAGACCACTTTGCCGTCTACTTCGGGAACGGCGCCCTCCAAATAGACGCTCATGTCGTCTATGCTGTCACTATCTTGTGCCTGCACACTGACATTGCAAGTGCATAGTGCCAACAATAGTAATAGAAAAAGTTTAGGTTTCTTCATGACTTTATGTTTGTTACTCAAATTAATCGTTCTGCAATCGGTGCGGACAACGCCACACTCACTATACATTATTAATATGCTGCAATATTACGACTTTTTAGCTTTACGACAAACTGATGTAAGTAGAAAGTAGGAAGTAGTAAGTAGAAAGTAATACACCAAAAGTTGAAAGTAGTAAGTAGGAAGTAGAAAGTAGCACCGCCATTTCGTTTCATTTGAAACTATATTGTTTGAGAAGTCTTTAGATGGATTGACATAAATTAATCGGCAAAAGATGCCCTAAATATCCAATATAGTCGTATCTTTGCGGCTTCAAAACAGAAAAGTAGATATTTATGAAAAAACTTACATTGTTCGCCATTCTTTGGCAGATTGTTTCAATTCCAACTTTCGCCGGCGGCTTGCTGACAAATACTAACCAGCATGTTGCCTTCCTCAGAATGTTGGCACGTGATGCCAGCACCGAAATCGATGCTGTCTACTCCAATCCGGCAGGTTTGGCTTTCCTTAAAAAAGATGGATTCCAGTTTTCTGTCGACATTCAAAGCGCATACCAGACACGTACCATAAACTCAACATTCGCTCCATTCGCCTACAACGCCAACAGCCTTGGCGAGACAACAAAGACATTCAAGGGCGAGGCTTCTGCCCCTGTCATCCCTAGTGTGTTTGCGGTCTACAAGCGCGATAAATGGACTGTTTCGGGTGAGTTCGCAGTGACTGGCGGTGGCGGTAAGGCCACATTCAACGACGGCCTCGGTTCGTTCGAGTCAATCGTTTCGATGGTTCCGGCTCTCGTCAACACTCTCGCTTCACAGAACTCTGCCCTCTCAAGCTATCAGCTCAACCGCTACTCGGTGGACAGCTACATGAAGGGTAAGCAGTTTATCTTCGGTCTTCAGGTGGGTGCTTCCTACAAGTTCACCGACTATCTCTCAGGATTTGTAGGCGCACGAATGAACTACGTCAACAACTCCTACTATGGTTACCTGAAGAACATTCAGATTGGTCTTGCCGCTGGAGGCAACATGATGAATGCAAGCGAAACCTTCGGAGCTCTGGCTCAGAGTCCATACCTCGACGCTACAACAAAGAGCATGGTCGGAATGCTTGCATCGGCAACTGAAGACAAAGAGTTGGACTGCGATCAGACCGGCTGGGGTGTCACTCCAATCATCGGTCTCGACTTCAAGAAGGGTCGCTGGAACGTGGGTATGAAGTATGAGTTCCGCACAGACCTCAACATCGAGAACGAGACATCGGTCAACACAACAGGCTTCAAGGATTACGACCACGGCGTGAACACTCCGGCAGACATCCCTGCCCTCTTCACTGTCGGCGTAAGCTACGAGATTCTCCCAACGCTCCGCGCATCTGTGGGCTATCACCACTTCTTCGATCCTAACGCCAGCATGGCAAACGGCAAGGAGCAGTACACTGGCCACGGAACAAACGAGTACCTCTGGGGTGCCGAGTGGGACGTATGCAAATGGGCGCAGATCAGTGCCGGAATGCAGCGCACCAAGTATGGCGTTCAGGATGACTACCAGTCTGACATGAGCTTCTCTGTAAGTTCATACTCTTACGGCTTCGGTGCAGGCTTCAAGATTTCTGATAAATGCAAGCTCAACATTGCATACTTCTGGACCGACTACGGAACATACGACAAGGAGATGAGCGCATACAACAACATGCCGACTAAGCTCGAGGCAATGGGATTGCCAAGCTCAATCGCTCAGTTGGCTCAGATCCCCGGTAAGGACTCCTTCACACGTACCAACAAGGTGTTCGGTATCGGCATCGACTACTGCTTCTAATCAATTAATGAGTTAATAAAAATCAGAGGCCGGCTTGGCGGAATTGCTCCGTTCAGCCGGCCTCTTCATATAATTAGGGATAGCGTTTCTTAAGTCAAGTCAACATGTGACCTACTTGGCAGCCTTCTTGGCAGCAGGCTTCTTAGCCGGTGCCTTCTTTGCAGCAGCCTTTTTGGCTGGAGCTTTTGCAGCCGGAGCCTTCTTGGCCGGAGCAGCCTCATCGGTATGCTCCTTAGCGTTGTCGAGCTCTTTGTGAAGCTCCTCAAGCTCATTCTCCTGATTGTGGATTGTGGTGAGCAGAGAGTTAAGCTCCTCGTTGTCGATATTCTCCGGATAGAGACGCTCAACGCGGCTGATGAAGTCGCCAAGGATGTTCATATAGTTGGTGAACGCATCGTATGGAGAGTCGTAGATGCCACGGTCGAGATACATGCCGTTGTTCTTAGTCGTCATGAAGCGGAAGTTGTTACTAGCCTGCAGATAGTCCCAGTCCTGCTTGATGCGGCGGTCGTCGCAGATATGAACGCGCTCAGCGATGCCGTAGAGCTTGTTGAACGCCTCACGCTGCATGACGTTTCCGAGCCAGCAGCTTGTGTCGCGCTCCTCGTCGACCCATGAAACAGGGTACGGAGTGCTGAGCGGAGCAACTGATTTCAGCTTTGTGACAATCTCGGTAGGAGTAGAGAAGCTGATGCCGCGTGCCTTTGCGCAGGCGGGCAGAGCCTTCAGGAACTCCAGAATGTTTGAAGAGAGCGGCTGCACCATACCCAGAGCCTTCAGCTCCATGAAGATATTGATGACCTGCTCCTCTTGCGGCAGCGAAGCAATCCAGTCGATGTAGCGGTCGGCGAAGAGCGGATACTCGCTCCACTCTGAGTTGGAGAAGCGGAGGCTGATGTCGTCGGAGAGCTTATAGTCGCGAAGCAGGAGCTTCAGGTTGGGAGCCGTAGCGCAGTGGTAAACGTAGTGCGGACTCTTCCAGCCAAGGATATGCTTTGCACCCTCAGTGAGCACGCCCTTGAATCCCATGGCAGCCACCTGTGCGCCTATGTCGTCGGAGTAGATAAGGCTGGAGTTGCGGAACACCTTCGGAGCCTTGCCGAAGAGCTCCTTAATCTTGTCGCTCATGCGGAGCACCTCCTCGCGGAAGCAGTCCTCGTTGGCGAGGGCAGAGAGTCCGTGAGAGTATGGCTCAGCCAGGAACTCCACGCAGCCGGTGTCGTTCAGCTGATGGAGCAGGTCGATGACAGCCGGAGCATAGATCTCGAGCTGCTCGAGAGCAACGCCTGAGATAGAAATGGCAACCTTGAATGCGCCGCCCGAAGTCTTAGCCATCTCAATGAGAGTGTTCAGCGCAGGGATATATGATTTCTCAGCCAACTCGGTGATAGAGGTCTCGTTGGCATAGTCGTCGTAATAGTAATGGTCTCGCCCTATGTCGAAGAAGCGATAGCGTTTCAGATGAATGATCTGGTGTATTTCAAAATAAAGACAGATTGTTCTCATATCTATTATCGTATTATTTTTTTGTTATTTATAGTTCTTGATTACCTCGTCGTAGATGCCGCGTACCTTGTAGCCCACGTTCTCCCATTTAATCTGGTCGACCTCCTTCTTGCCCTCGTCGCGCAGGTACTCGTAGAGCGACGGATAGGTACAGATGGAGTAGATGGCGTCTGCCATGGCGTGGATGTCCCAATAGTCGGTCTTGATGCACTTCTCCAGAATCTCGGCGCAGCCTGACTGCTTGGAGATGATGGTCGGAACGCTGCACTGCATTGCCTCGAGCGGAGAGATTCCAAACGGTTCTGAGACCGAAGGCATGATGTAAACGTCACTGGCCTTGAGCACCTCGTAGACCTGCTTACCCTTCATGAAGCCGGGGAAGTGGAAACGGTCGGCGATGCCGCGCTCGGCAGCCAGACGAATCATCTGGTTCATCATGTCGCCGCTACCGGCCATGACGAAGCGAACATTCTTCGTACGCTTAAGCACCAGGGCAGCAGCCTCAACGAAGTACTCCGGTCCCTTCTGCATGGTGATACGTCCGAGGAATG
>CAZKNB010000132.1:3360-4601 GCA_964554075.1 uncultured Bacteroides sp. | reverse complement strand
CCCAAGACCCCAACATTAAAAGTGTTGTGCTCTACCAGCTGAGCTAGCGAATCAATCCGCAACCGTTATTTCCCGATTGCGAGTGCAAAGGTAGTGATTTTTTCATTACCAGCAAGCGATTTGTTCAGAAAAAGTGATTTTTCCCCTCTTTTTAGGGTTTGTTCACCACTTCGTGCTATATTTGCACACAACTTTAAAAACATAATACAAAGTATGAAACTGAAAGAATTGACTTTATTGGCGGGGCTTATTGCCATGACCGCCTGCACAACAAAACCAAAGCAACCGATATTGACAGGATCGGGACTCAACCAGGCTAACTTCCAGACGGAAGTGGATGGTAAACAGACGGATCTCTTTACCCTGAAGAACATGAATGGGATGGAGGTCTGCGTGACTAACTTCGGCGGACGTATCGTCTCTATCCTCGTGCCCGACAAGGAGGGCAGAATGCAGGATGTGGTGCTCGGCTTCGACAGCGTTCAGGACTATATCAATAAGCCCTCGGACTTCGGTGCCTCTATCGGTCGCTACGCTAACCGCATTGCTAACGGCCGCTTCTCTCTGAACGGCAAGGAGTATCAGCTGCCGCTGAATAACTTCGGCCACTGTCTGCATGGCGGTCCAAAGGGCTTCCAGTACTGCGTCTATGACGGCAAGCAGATTGACGAGAAGACTCTGCAACTGACCTACCGCGCTGCGGACGGCGAACAGGGCTTCCCGGGTAACATCACTTGCAACGTGACAATGACTCTGACCGACGACAACGCCATCGACATCAGCTATGAGGCTGAGACCGACGCTCCGACTATCGTCAATATGACTAACCACTCCTACTTCAACCTCGACGGCGACGCTCAGACCAACGCCCGCCATCTGCTGACCATCAACGCTGACTCATTCACTCCGGTGGACAGCACCTACATGACTACAGGAGAGATCCTGCCGGTGGAGGGTACGCCGATGGACTTCCGCACTCCTACACCCGTGGGAGCACGCATTGACGACTTCGACTATGAGCAGCTGAAGAATGGTAATGGATATGACCACAACTGGGTGCTGAATACTAAGGGGGACATCAACCAGATCTGCGCAACACTGAAGTCTCCGAAGACTGGTATCGTGCTGGATGTATATACCACAGAACCGGGTATTCAGGTGTACACCGGTAACTTCCTCGACGGTACTCTGACCGGTAAGCATGGCGTGGTGTATAATAAGAGGGCCTCTGTATGTCTGGA
>CAZKNB010000132.1:0-3260 GCA_964554075.1 uncultured Bacteroides sp. | reverse complement strand
TCTTCGACAGCCTCTTCCAGCTCCTTGTACCAGTCGGCACCGAACTTGCGGATTAGGGGTTCGCGAAGGAACTTATAGACGGGGACATCCGCTTTCTGACCAAGCAGAATGGCTGCTTTGCAGACATTCCAGCGATGATAGTTGACAGCCTTGTAGGGACCGTAGTTGCCGACACGGATGGGATAGAGATGGCAGGAGACGGGCTTATAGAAGTTTACGCGTCCCTCACGATAGGCCTTCTCTATGGCGCAATAGCAGTAGCCACGCTCATCGTAGCAGGTGAAGACACAATCCTTGCCATTGACTATGGAGGTCACGAGATCGCCGTCGCAGTCGGTGTAGACCACACCCTGACGATTGATTATCTCCTGCGCCTCGGGCGAGAGGTCGTTCCACACTTCGGGCAACACCTCCTCGAGCTTTGCCACCTCCTCGAGCTCCACGGGTGCTCCCGCATCGCCCTCTATACAACATTCGCCCTTGCAGGCATCAAGGTCGCAGACGAACTTCTCGCGAAGGACGTCCATGCTTACTACTACATCATCTATCTGTATCATATCAACATCACCATTTTCAGACAAACAAGGGGCGCACAACACCAGCTGCAACGCCCCTCATCGTCAATATTAATCACCTAAAAACTTATCCAATCAGTACTTTACCGGTCATCTCGGCTGGAGCCTCGAGACCCATAATCTTAAGAATTGAAGGAGCTACGTCTGCCAGACGACCGTCGGCTACCGTGGCACCTGCCTTCTCTGTCACGTAGACACATGGAACAGGGTTGAGAGAGTGGGCTGTGTTCGGTGTGCCATCCTCATTGAGAGCATGGTCGGCATTTCCGTGGTCGGCAATGATGATTGCCTCGTAGCCGTGAGCCTTAGCTGCCTCGATGACATCCTTAACGCAGGCATCGACAGCAACGACTGCCTTCTCGATTGCCTCGTAAACGCCGGTGTGACCAACCATATCGCCGTTAGCGAAGTTAACAACGATGAAGTCATACTTGTCTGTTCCGATAGCCTCAACGAGTTTATCCTTAACCTCGTAAGCACTCATCTCCGGCTGGAGGTCGTAGGTAGCAACCTTAGGAGAAGCAACAAGGATACGATCCTCGTTCTCGTACGGAGTCTCGCGACCACCATTGAAGAAGAATGTCACGTGAGCATACTTCTCAGTCTCTGCGATGTGGAGCTGACGCAGACCCTTTGATGAGATGAACTCACCGAGAGTGTTGACAACGTTCTCCTTGTCGAAGAGGATGTGAACGCCCTTGAATGATGCGTCGTACGGAGTCATACAGTAGTACTGCAAGCCAGGGATAGTGTGCATGCCCTCGGCAGTCTTGTCCTCCTGAGTGAGCACGATGGTAAGCTCCTTGGCACGGTCGTTACGGTAGTTGAAGAAGATGACTACGTCGCCCTCCTTGATACGTCCGTCGACGTTTGAGTTTACGATAGGCTTGATAAACTCATCTGTCACGCCCTCGTCGTAAGAGTTCTGTACAGCCTGAACCATATCTGTAGCCTTTACGCCCTCGCCATTGACGATAAGGTCGTAAGCCACCTTGACGCGCTCCCAGCGTTTGTCGCGGTCCATGGCGTAGTAGCGGCCAACGATTGTAGCAATCTTGCCGGCAGACTTAGCGCAGTGAGCCTCGAGGTCGGCGATAAAGCCCTTACCGCTCTTCGGGTCGGTGTCGCGGCCATCCATGAAGCAGTGGATGAAGGCATTCTCCAAACCATACTCCTTAGCGATGTCGCAAAGTTTGTAGAGGTGAGCCAGTGAGCTGTGTACGCCACCTGCTGATGTAAGACCCATGAAGTGGATGTTCTTGCCATTCTCCTTAGCGTAGGTGAAGGCGCTGACAACCTCAGGGTTCTGCATTATGCTGTTGTCGGCACAAGCACGGTTGATTTTAACCAAATCTTGATAGAGCACACGTCCGGCACCGATGTTCAGGTGACCTACCTCGGAGTTACCCATCTGTCCGTCGGGCAAACCAACGTTCTCACCGCTAGCCTGGAGCTGAGAGTGAGGATAGGTCTTAAGGAGTGAGTCCCAATAGGGAGTCGGAGTGTTGAAGATTACGTCGTCCTTCTTGTGGTCGCCAATTCCCCAACCATCAAGAATCATAAGAAGTGCTTTGCTACTCATAAGTATCTATTATTAAATGATTGACATTAATGTTATTCTAGCTTTTTGCGACCGCAAAGGTACAAAAAGTTTCGGCTATAATGGAACATGGTATGCGTAATATAACAAACGAACCTCCTTTTTAGTTAAATGTTAAAATTCCGAGGAGGGTAAAAAGGGACGCCGAAAATGGTAATAATTACCAACAAAGCAAGTTCAACAGGGGTTTTCGACACGGTTTTCAGGATGCGGGAAAGAGCCTCGGCGGAGAAACAAATCAAGCGCAGATTTGTTCGCCGTCAGCGAACAAAACCGTAAAAGTGGCATCAGAAGCCAAAATGCTAACACGTCTATTTTTCAAAGCATTATATATGAATGGGCAAAAGTGGCCGGGAACAAAGTTTGAGAACATTTGTATTTTTCTTTGAAAAGCCCTTTTTCTTGTTAACATTAAAGCTATATTTGTTCACCTTTGCTAAACGAACTAGACTTAACTGGAGGATTTGGCACGAGGTACCATATTTTAAATTTTTACGAATTAAGCATGAAAAACAGAGAAAACACAGATCTGTTCGGCTGCCGATTCAAGTTTCGGTGGCTGTTTCTATTTGGTTTGTTGGCAAGTCCGTTGACGCCCCCTCTGGAGGCACATGCGGCAGACGCAACTAACATTACTCAACAACAAAAGCAGTCCGTTTCAGGTAGAGTTGTCGACGGGAACGGTGAGCCAATCATCGGTGCGAACGTTGTCGTTGAGGGTCAGACAACAGGTACGATTACCGACATCGATGGTAACTTCCATCTGAACGTCGCAAAGGGTGCCAAGTTAAAAATCTCCTTCATCGGCTATGTCACAAAGACGGTTGTCGCCAAGGCGGGCAACATGGAGATTGTGCTCGACGATGACTCACAGCAGCTCGGCGAGGTCGAGGTCGTTGCCTACGGCGTTCAGAAGAAGGTTTCCGTAACGGGTGCCATCTCAAGCGTGAAGGGCGAGGAGCTCACCAAGACACCTACGGGTTCGGTATCCAACATGCTGTCTGGTCAGATGGCAGGTTTGACCACCGTACAGTATTCAGGAGAGCCGGGTAGCGACGAGGCAAGCCTCTTCGTTCGTGGTCAGG
>CAZKNB010000131.1:0-4649 GCA_964554075.1 uncultured Bacteroides sp. | reverse complement strand
CTGACGAGGTACGTGCTGAGTGGTGCAAGAAGATTCCTCTTCGTCGTGGCGGTACTCCTGAGGATGTTGCAAACATCGCTACATTCCTCGCTTCTGACCTCTCTTCTTACGTAAGTGGTCAGGTTATCCAGGTTGACGGTGGAATGAATATGTAATTGGCTTCGGCATGACAGTCGTTTACGAAGATAATCATATTATTGTGGTGAACAAATCCGCTTCGGAGATTGTGCAGGGCGACAAGACCGGCGACACTCCGCTGTCGGAGAAGGTGAAGCAATATCTGAAGGAAAAGTACAACAAGCCCGGCAATGTCTTTGTCGGGGTCACCCATCGTCTGGACCGTCCGGTCAGCGGACTCGTCATCTTCGCAAAGACCAGCAAGGCGCTGGCGCGAATGAACGATATGTTTCAGCATGGTGGCGTGAAGAAGTGCTACTGGGCCATCGTGAAGAATCAGCCCAAGGAGCCGGAGGCAGAACTCGTTCACTATCTCGTGCGCAACGAGAAGCAGAACAAGAGCTACGCCTACGACAAGGAGGTTCCGGGTTCGAAGAAGGCGATACTCCACTACCGTCAGATTGCGCAGTCGGACAACTATTTCCTGCTGGAGGTGGATCTGAAGACGGGACGTCATCATCAGATTCGTTGCCAGCTCTCTAAGATGGGCTGTCCGATTAAGGGTGATTTGAAATATGGTTTTCCGCGATCCAATCCCGACGGAAGCATCTGCCTGCATTCACGCCGCGTGGCGTTCGTGCATCCGGTGTCGAAGAAGGAGATTGTGCTCGAGGCACCCGTCCCTAACGACAACCTGTGGAACAGCTTTGCTGATATTGTGAGCTGATTCCGCGTTTGCTTAATGCCGAAAAGAGATATGAGGGACACACCAAGACGAAAGGTTTTGCGAGTGTCCCTCTTTTTGTTTAAAGACAATCTATCATTATGAAAAAGTATCAGATTGCATTATTAATTGTAACCATCGGCTGCCTGATGTATTCAGTGTTTGGCTGTGGTTCTAAAAAGAGTAATAATATGGGAGATCAGAAAGAGACATTGCTCAAGATCGAGACTTCGATGGGCGATATTACAGTGAAACTCTATAACGAGACTAAGCAGCATCGCGACAACTTTATCAAGTTGGCAAAGAATGGTACTTACGAAGGCACACTCTTCCATCGTGTCATTAAGGACTTTATGATTCAGGGCGGTGACCCCGATTCGAAGAATGCTCCTAAAGGAAAGATGCTTGGCAATGGCGATATGGACTATACAATCCCTGCCGAGTTCGTCTATCCGAAATATTTCCATAAGAAGGGCGCTCTCTGTGCGGCCCGCACACCGGACAATGTAAACCCTAACAAGGAGTCATCCGGCTGTCAGTTCTATATCGTCGTTGGTAAGGTGTTCAACGATTCCACTATCCTCGACATGGAGAACTACAGAAATCAGTCGAAGGTTGAGGCCATCTTCAACGAACTGGCTCGTAAACATATGAAGGAGATCTATAAGCTCCGCAAGTCGGGCGACCAGGACAGCCTCTACAATCTGCAGGAGGAGCTCTTAGCTCAGGCGCAGGCTGAGGCAGAGAAGGAGCCGGAGTTCCACTTTACTCCCGAGCAGGTGAAGGCATACACCACTGTCGGTGGTACTCCTCACCTTGATGGCGACTACACAGTCTTTGGCGAGGTTGTCGAGGGTATGGATGTCGTAGAGAAGATTCAGACGGTCAAGACCGACCGCAGCGACCGTCCCGAGGAGGATGTGAAGATTCTGAAGGTGACTGTGCTGGACTGATTGATGACTGATTTGCGATGCTGACAATTAATAAATACAGATTAAAGAATGGCCTGCGACTGGTGCACTGCAAGGATGCAAGCACCCAGATGGTGGCAATCAACATAGCATACAATATCGGTTCAAAGGATGAGCATCCCGATCATACGGGATTCGCTCATCTTTTTGAGCATCTTATGTTTGGTGGCTCGGTCAATATCCCCGACTACGACACTCCGCTTCAGATGGCGGGTGGCGAGAACAATGCATGGACCAACTGTGACATCACTAACTATTATCTGACGGTTCCGCGCCAGAACGTGGAGACTGGCTTCTGGCTCGAGTCCGACCGCATGCTGGAGTTGCGCTTCGACGAACACTCGCTCGACGTGCAGCGTGGCGTCGTCATGGAGGAATTCAAGCAGCGATGCCTCAATCAGCCCTATGGCGATGTGGGCCACATCCTGCGTCCCCTTTGTTATAAGGTGCATCCATACCAGTGGCCTACGATTGGAAAGAAGCTGTCACACATCGCCGACGCTACGCTCGACGATGTTAAGGAGTTCTTCTTCACCCACTACGCTCCCAATAATGCAGTACTTGCCATCACGGGAAACATAGATTTCGAAGAGGCTGTCCGCCTGACGGAGAAATGGTTCGGACCGATACCGGCAAGGAATGTTCCTGTGCGCAGCCTGCCTCAGGAGCTCCCGCAAACAGAGGAGAGACGTATGGAGGTGGAGCGCGATGTGCCACTCGATGCACTCTTCATGTCCTATCATATGTGTGGGAAGATGCATCCCGACTACTACGTCTTCGACATGATGTCCGACATACTTAGCAACGGAACATCAAGCCGACTGACCAATCACCTCATAAAGGAGCGTGCAATCTTCTCGGCAATCGACGCATATATCACCGGAACACTCGACAACGGAATGCTCCACATCACAGGAAAGCCTGCCGACGGCGTCACTCTTGAGGCTGCCGAGGCTGCCGTCCGCGAGGAGCTCGACCGCATGGGCAGTGAACTGGTTGACGAACGTGAGCTGGAGAAGGTGAAGAATAAGTTCGAATCGACACAGATATTCGGCAATATCAACTACTTACAGCTTGCAACCAACATGGCATGGCACGAGTTGAGCGGTGACGTAGAACTCATCAACCGTGAGACGGAACTCTATCGCGCGGTCACTGCCGAACGCCTTCGCGATGTCTCTGCCGAGGCTTTGCGTCGCGGGAATGGAGTGGTGCTCTACTATAAAAAGCGCCGATAACTGCAAGAAAGCTGAGATACAGGTGTGCGCAGAAGGTTAAATTCTTTATTTTTCACATAAAGTTTTTTCAATCAATATGCACATTGTTAGGGAAAACCACTATTTTTGCAATCTGACTATTACGTAATTATATATGAAGCTCGATTTATTGACGGCTATCTCTCCGATAGATGGCCGATATAGAGGAAAAACAGAGGCATTGGCAGACTACTTTTCAGAGTTCGCTCTGATCAGATATCGCGTGCAGGTAGAGGTGGAATACTTCATCACACTTTGCGAATTGCCGCTTCCACAGCTTGAGGGAGTGGACAAGGGTCTGTTCGAGACGCTGAGAAACATCTATCGCAACTTCTCGGAGGCTGATGCCGCACGTATAAAAGAGATTGAAAGTGTAACAAACCACGACGTAAAGGCTGTGGAGTACTTCCTGAAGGAGCAGTTCGACAAGCTTGGCGGACTCGATGCCTACAAGGAGTTTATCCATTTCGGCCTGACATCGCAGGACATCAACAATACATCAATTCCATTGTCAATCAAAGAGGCAATCGAGAATGTCTACTATCCGCTCATCAACGAGCTGATAGATCAGCTTGAGAGCTACGCCAACGAATGGGCTGACGTACCTATGCTGGCCAAGACGCACGGACAGCCTGCTTCGCCGACACGCCTCGGCAAGGAGATTATGGTCTTTGTCTATCGTCTGAAGACACAGCTCGAGAACCTCAAGGCTTGCAAGATTACCGCAAAGTTTGGCGGAGCAACAGGAAACTACAACGCTCACAACGTGGCTTATCCTCAGTACAACTGGAAGGAGTTCGGAAATAAGTTTGTAGCTGAGAAGCTCGGACTTGTCCGTGAGGAGTACACCACTCAGATTTCAAACTACGACAATCTGTCGGCTGTGTTCGATGCGCTTAAGAGAATCAATACCATAATGATTGACATGAACCGTGACTTCTGGCAGTACATCTCAATGGAGTACTTCAAGCAGAAGATTAAAGCGGGAGAGGTTGGCTCGAGTGCAATGCCTCACAAGGTTAATCCGATCGACTTTGAGAATGCGGAGGGTAACCTTGGTATCGCAACAGCGATACTCGAACATCTGGCTGTGAAGCTGCCGGTGTCACGCCTGCAGCGCGACCTGACCGACTCAACAGTTCTTCGCAACGTCGGAGTGCCGTTTGGTCATATCGTAATTGCAATCCAGAGCTCATTGAAGGGACTTCGCAAGCTCATCATCAATCAGCCGGCAATCTATCGAGACCTCGATAACTGCTGGAGCGTGGTGGCTGAGGCAATCCAGACAATCTTGCGTAGAGAGGCTTATCCTCATCCCTACGAAGCATTGAAGGCTTTGACACGAACAAACGAAGCAATCAACGAACAGTCAATCCGAAACTTTATCGACGGCTTGAATGTTAGTGAGAGTATCAAGGAGGAATTGAGAGCTATAACACCTCACACCTATACGGGAGTGTAAGGGTATACACACAAAAGTAGAAGTTAATTTAAATTTAATAGAGAAATAATAGGCCGTGAGGCCAAAGTTGAATTTTTATTTGAATAAAACAATGAGCACAGAAAATGAAGAATGGCGCA
>CAZKNB010000130.1:0-4666 GCA_964554075.1 uncultured Bacteroides sp. | reverse complement strand
TGCTGCCAGCTCTGCTGGTGGCACTAACCATATACTCATGCGCCAGTATAGGACGACCGGACGGCGGCCCCATCGACGAGGATCCGCCGCGCTTCCTGGAGGGTACGCCCCGACCGGGTGAGGTAAATGTGACGAAGAGTAAGTTCACCCTGACCTTCGACGAGTATATCAAGCTCGAGAAGGCGTCGGAGAAGGTGGTCATCTCTCCTCCACAGATTCAGCAGCCGGAGATAAAGGCTGTAGGCAAGAAGGTCGTCGTGACGCTCGAGGACACCCTGAAGCCCAACAGCACCTACACTGTGGACTTTGCCGATGCCATTGTGGACAACAACGAGGGCAATCCGCTCGGCAACTTCACCTACACATTCTCGACAGGCAATGTCATCGACTCCATGGAGGTGGCTGGCACGCTCCTCGAGGCGTCGAACCTGGAACCCGTGAAGGGCATGATGATCGGTCTGCACTCCAACCTGGCCGACTCAGCCTTCCTGAAGCTGCCGCTCGACCGTGTGGCACGTACCGACAGCCGTGGAAAGTTCAGCATAAAGGGTGTGGCTCCCGGCAAATACCGCATCTTCGGCCTGCTCGACTCCGACCAGAACTATGCATACTCCCAGAAGAGTGAGGCGCTGGCGTTCAACGACTCCCTTGTCGTTCCGCACTGGGAGGAGCGTATGCGTCACGACACAGTGTGGCGCGACTCGCTGACCGTGGACACCGTCATCGACCGTAAATATACCCACTACCTTCCCGACGACCTCATACTACGCTCCTTCAAGGCGGATGCCGCACAGCAGTACCTCGTGAAGTCGGAGCGCCAGGACGAGAAGAAGTTCTCAATCTACTTCGCTGCCAAAGCCGATTCGCTGCCAAAGCTCCGGGGACTGAACTTCGACGACAGTCGTCTGGTGGTGGAGCACAATACGCGTCTGGACACAATAGATTACTGGATTGCAGACTCCACGATATACAAGATGGATACCCTCTCGCTCAGCCTGGAGTATCTCTACACCGACACGCTCGACAAGCTCGTGCCGCGCACCGATACGCTCAACCTGGTGACAAAGGTGAAGAGCAAGAAGGAGGATGCCAAGGACAAGAAACTGAAGCGCCGCAAGGGCGACGACGAGGAGGAGGCCGCCCCGAAGACGGAGCTGCTGAACGTAACGCTCAACGCCCCCGCCGCCATGGATGTCTACGGCGTCGCCACACTCGACTTCCCCGAGCCTGTGGGCAGCATCGACACCGCCGGCATACATCTCCGCATGAAGGTGGATTCGCTCCTGAAGGATGTTACCTTCAACTTCGAACAGGACTCCCTCAACTCGCGGCGGTATAAGATATACTACGACTGGGACTTCGGACAAGAGTTCGAGCTCACCGTCGACTCCGCCTCACTCGGCGGACTCTACGGACTCCACAACGGACCCCTCAAGAGCAACTTCAAGGTGAAGAGCGAGGAGGAGTATTGCAGCATCTTCTTCAACATCAGCGGCGCCGACTCGCTGGCATTCGTAGAGCTGCTCACCCCGCAGGACAATGTGGTGCGTACGATAAAGGTGCGCGACGGCCACGCCGACTTCTACTTCCTCGCACCGGGCAGATACTGCGCCCGACTCATCAACGACCGCAACGGCAATGGTGTGTGGGACACCGGCTACTACACCGAGGAGGGTATTCTACAGCCCGAGGAGGTCTACTACTACAATCAGCTTGTGGAGCCGAAGGCAAACTGGGAACTTAATCAGGATTGGGACATAAAGGCTCTTCCGCTCGACAAGCAGAAGCCCGACGAGATGAAGAAGCAGAAGCCCGACGAAGAGAAAAAGAAGAATAGAAATGCAGAACGTGAAAAGAACAGGAAAAAATAGCGCAGGTTTTGGCGCTCCGTCATTGTTGCTCTCTATGCTGCTCATAGTGGCGGCGCTGCTCATGCCGACAGTGGCTGTGGCTCAGCTCTCCTCGTGTGGCATGACCAACAAGGCATTCAAGAGCGGAGAGAAGGTGACATACAACCTCTACTTCAACTGGAAGTTCGTGTGGGTAAAGGCGGGTGAGGCAACACTTGCCACCACCAATACCACATACAACGGCGTACATGGCTACCGCACCAGTCTGCTCTCCGTGAGCAGCAAGAAGGTGGACATGTTCTTCAAGATGCGCGATACGCTGACGAGCATAGTCTCGCAGCACCTGGAACCACTCTACTACCGTAAGGGAGCCGAGGAGGGTAAACGCTACACTGTGGACGAGGGCTGGTACACCTACCACGACAACGGTTGCCAGCTTGCCATGAAACGCACCTACCAGGATGGTCATTTCGTAGAAAACAAATACAGCGACAAGCGTTGTGTCTACGACATGCTGAGCATCCTCTCGCGTGCCCGTTCGTGGGATCCTACAAGCTTCACCAAGGGACAGAAGATAAACTTCCCGATGGACACGGGTAAGAAGGTGGAGGAGCAGACCCTGATATATCGTGGCAAGAAGAATGTAGAGGCTGACGACGGGAACACGTACCGCTGCCTCGTCTTCTCCTTCGTGGAGTATCCGAAGGGCAAGAGCAAGGAGAAGGAGGTCATCACCTTCTTCGTCTCCGACGATGACAACCACCTGCCCATCCGGCTGGATATGTATCTGAATATCGGCTCAGCCAAAGCCTTCCTGAGGAACGCTGCCGGAAACAGATATCCGCTTAGCTCTGTGGTGAAGGAGAAGAAATAACCTTACGGGTACATCTCGCGGAAAGCTGCGTTGTCCTCCGCCACCTGGCGGACGGCATCCTTCAGCTCACTCACCATCATGTCTCCTCCGTACCATCCGGAGATGCAGTCCGTCACGAACCACTTCCCGTCGATAAGTTCAAACTCAATGTGGATGTCGATCTCCGACTCCTCATAGCCAGCCTCGAAGACCTTCTTCACAGGCGTGTCCTCGGTGTACTGCGACAGGTAGACACTGCCGTCGTCGTTCACGATGCGCTCCGCCTTGAGAGCCTCTTCGTCGAGTAGTGGCCATTTTTCTTTCGTGAAGCTCACCGTGCGCTCTGTCTCTCCGTCCGCCTCGAGCAGGACGATGGGGGTACGCATGGGGAACCGTACACGTGAGAGCTGAAACGCTGCGCTGCTCGTGAAGCGCTTCAGAAAGTCCGTAAACACCTCAGCCTCCACGGCGTCGCTCACCTCACAGGCTGCCACCGCTCCCGGGGCAGCATCAGCCTCACTTACGGCGCCGGCAGAGAGTGTCACTGCCAATGCCATACTACTGATGAAACTCTTGTTCATAATAGATATAATATTTATCCTTAATATATTTTTCCCCCAAGCGGCGTTGGACCGGACGCTATACATAGCGTAACTACCGTCAAACATCCTTGCACCGCAAATACTCGTAGCCAAAGCGGCAGTAGAGACATTTGCGCTTCTCGCAATACTCACGTCGCAGCTCAATCAGCGCCTGACTGTCGGCAGCAGAGCTGGCACTGATGCCCACCTGCTCCCACATGCGCGTGATGAAGTTGTTCTCCGCCTTCATCTCCTCCAGGAGGCTGATAGCCCTGTCGCACAGCGCCTCATTCCCCCTATACGATCCGTAGGCATAGATTATTGGTATGGCTGCGTTTATAGCCATGATGTTCCTCACGCCGCGTCCCAGGCTCTTTGTACGTTGCGGCGACTCATGCCCGAAGCGGTAGTGAGTCTCCCAGTAGCCTGTTGCCTCGCACTCGAACAGCTCCGTCAGCTCCTTGATGTTCTTTGCCTCGATGACCTTCGAGAATAGATTCCCGCATCGACTGTAGAGGTTGGCCATCTGCGCCATGCGTACGTAGGGGAAGCTGTCGGGACGCAGCCTGAAGAGTTTCCACCGGCTCCTCTCCATAGGCTCCGGCAGTTCGTAGAGCTGCCGCTGATAGTTGAACTCCTTGGCCAGAGCCATCATGTATGGTTCGTTGATGGGGTCGGAGAGCAGTCCCGCCGTTCCCAGGAAGAGCGCCTCCAGTCTCGTTGTGTCGTCGCGCATCTTCTGTGCGGCACGCAGTGACAGACGTTCCGCCCATGCCTGGAAGGCATCGCCGTTGAGTCCGACGCCCAGGTAGCGTGCCGTCAGTGTGAAGAGTGCAGCCTCCCAGTCGTTGTTGTTGCGGCTCAGTATCCCGCGTATAGCCTCCGTCTTATGTTCCAGTCGCTCCACCTGCAGCGTCGACAGCCATCCGTGTATGGTCAGCTTCTGCAGCTCCGGCACCACGGCGTAGCAGGCAGGCGAAACCTCTGCACGTGCCAGCGTCAGGTAGTGGTTGCGGACGTAGTCGGGGCAGGGGAGTACCATCTGAGGAATCACCTCGCCATTGGTGCGACGCACTGTGCGGTCGGCCACACCCACCACGTGAAGGATCACGCTGTCGTAGGCCGGGTCGGTGTCGTGTCCGTGGCGCATCCAGTCCGATGCATTCTGATGAATCTCTACGTTGCCTATCCACAGTGTGCCCCCGATCTTCAGCTTTGCGTTGAAGAAGTCCGGCCCGGCATCCTTGTTGTGTAGCCCCGGGTCAATCACCTCAACACTCTCTCCGCCAACGGTGGAAAGGTCCTTCAGAGGGAATATCTTGTGTAACCAGACATAGTGCAGCAACTGTTCCATAGTTAAAAAGAGCTTAAATCAGTACGCA
>CAZKNB010000129.1:0-4697 GCA_964554075.1 uncultured Bacteroides sp. | reverse complement strand
ATTCAAATAAAAATGCTAAATTTGTGGATGTGAACAAGACTCCTGTAGATATGACATTACTTGAAGCTATTAATGCACGACATAGTGTGAGGCACTATGTGCGCCGGCCGCTGGAAGTGGGGCAGGTGGAGGCGCTGCGCATGAAGATTGAGGAGCTTAACGCTGCCGGCAATCTGCATATTCAACTGGTGACTAATGAACCGCGTGGCTTCTCCGGCCTTTTCGCGTATGGCTCCTTTTCCGGAGTGGAGAACTATATCGTGATGGCGGGGAAAAAGGATGCTGCAGCTCCTGCAATGACCTCTGCAACTCCTTCTGCTGATGGGGAAACGGCGGCTGTTGGTAGTCATGAATGGATTGCCGACTTTGACGAACGTATTGGGTATTATGGTGAGGAGCTGGTGCTCTTTGCTCAGCAGCTGGGACTGGGGACCTGCTGGGCGGGGCTCTCTTACCGTAAGGTGCCGGGAACGTTCACCATCGAGCGTGGGGAGAAGTTCTCGTGCATGATCTCCATCGGGCATCCCGACGACGAGGGACGCAAGCTGAAGCGTAAGAGCGTGGAGGATGTCAGCAACGTAGGGGAGGGGACTCCTGAATGGTTCCGACGAGGGGTGGAGGCTGCTCTCAAGGCTCCGACTGCCATCAATCAGCAGAAGTTCCGCTTCGACTATCTGGGCGAGCGGGACGGACGGCCTACTGTCAGCGCCAAGGCGACTTTCTCGCTGGTGGGATATACGCGCATTGATCTGGGCATCGCCAAGCTCCATTTCGAAATCGGCGCAGGACGGGAGAACTTTGTTTGGGCAAAGAGCTGAAGCAACCTCCCTACATTCCGATAGAATGGATATTGAAGGGTAGAATGATGAATTCGAAACTAAAATGAAAGAATTAACAACGTAAAAATGAAAGGATTATATACTGTATTGCTGCTTATCGTCTCGAATGTCTTTATGACACTGGCGTGGTATAGCCATCTGAAACTGCAGGAGATGAAGGTCATCTCCAACTGGCCACTCTATCTCGTAATACTCTTCTCATGGGGCATTGCCCTGGCGGAGTATAGCTTCATGGTTCCTGCCAACCGCATCGGATTCCGAGGCAATGGCGGACCCTTCTCGCTGATGCAGCTGAAGGTGATTCAGGAGGTGGTGACGCTGACGGTCTTCACCCTTATCTCCACCTTCCTGCTGAGCCACGAGACGCTCCACTGGAACCATCTGGCGGCATTCTTCTGCCTCGTCATGGCTGTCTTCTTCGTCTTCATGAAGTGACGAGCCGGAAAAATGACTATCTTTGCATCCATGAACGAAGATACCTATAAGACTATCGCATCGCCTTCGGAGGGAATCTACACCGAGAAGCGCAGCAAATTCCTCGCCTTCGCCATACCCGTGAGGAGCGTGGAGGAGGTTAAGGAGCATCTGGAGGTCTATCAGAAGAAGTACTACGATGCCCGCCACGTGTGCTACGCCTATATGCTGGGACACGCTCGCACCGACTTCCGCGCCAACGACAACGGCGAGCCATCGGGAACGGCGGGAAAGCCTATCCTGGGACAGATCAACTCGAACGAGCTGACCGACATCCTGATTGTCGTGGTGAGATACTTCGGCGGCATCAAGCTGGGAACGAGCGGACTCATCGTGGCTTACAAAGCCGCCGCTGCCGAGGCCATAGCTGCTGCCGAGATTATCGAGAAGACGGTCGACGAGGAGATTGGGTTCATGTTTGAGTATCCATTCATGAACGACGTGATGCGCGTGGTCAAGGAGGAGAGTCCGGAGATTGTGGGTCAGAGCTACGACATGGACTGCTCGATGCGCCTGCGCATACGCAGCTCGCTGATGCCAAGGCTCAGGGAGCGACTTTCGAAGGTGGAGACACTGCGATTTGATGAAGATGAATAAAGAAGAACTAAACAGATAAGGATATGTCATTTGAAGCAACGAAGAGAGAGTGGAGTGAGCTGTATGCTTTCTTCCGCTTGCTGGCCGACGGACGCGTGGCGTTCGGTACTGCCGATGCGAAGAGAGATGAGGAGAAATGTCGCCCGATAGCGCTTATCCATCGTGAGGAGCACGACGGCGGACGCGACTATTTCATTGAGGGGGAGAACATCCGCATGGTGAACGAGAAGGGTGAGCGACTCATCCCGCGCGAGGATTTCGCCACCGTGGCCGACCTGATTCTTGAGGGCATCAGGAGCGGAAAGAGCGACGATGTCACTTCGCCCGACGGGGTGGAGGAGTTCCTGGACGACATAGCCATCTACGACCTTGAGGCGAAGACCGACGACCGCACCGACTTCTCGCTCTCGTTCTATTCACCCGAGGCTCCGCTGACGGGCTTCAACGTGCGCTCGCGCCTCTGCGCCATGAATCCGCTGCTCGACGGCGGACGTGCCGCGAACCTGAAGTTCGAGCAGACGGGCGTGAAGTTTGCCACTCCTACGGTCAACAAGATCAACGCCCTGCCCGAGTCGCCCAACGAGGTGGCTGAGCGCATGATGATGATTGAGCGCCTGGGCGGTACGCTGCGCTACAACGACGTGGCGGACAAGGTGTTCCGCAGCAACCTGCTGATGATTGACCTCCACTTCCCGCGTCTGCTGGCCGAGATGGTGCGCATCATGCATCTGGACGGCATCACCAAGGTGGCAGAGCTGACCGAGGTGATGAAGCAGATGAACCCGCTGAAGATAAAGGATGAGCTTATCACGAAGCACTGCTTCTATGAGTTTAAGGTGAAGCAGCTGCTGACCACGCTGGCTTTCGGCATGCGTCCCGCGAAGATCTACAACGGCACCGACTCGGCTGTCGAGGGATTCATCATGGTGAATGGTGAGGGCGAACTGCTCTGCTACCATAAGTCTGACCTTCAGACCTTTGCGGAGTTTCTCTATCGCAACACGCGCTTCGAGAAGGGCTCGCTCGACAAGGATAAGTATGGCTTCCTGGAGCGGGAGAACGGCGCCTACTACTTCAAGCTGAATGCCAAGATCGGGCTGCTGAAGAGATAACGCGAAGATTACCAAACTGATAGAAAACGGCTTCCTAAAAAGAGAGATTTTTGGGAAGCCGTTTGATATTTATCACTATCTTTGCAATCCATCGCTATAGAAAATAGGAAAGAAAAAAGATATATATGGCAGAGCAACAAAGAAAAACATCGCGAATGACGCGCCCGAAGACGGTTCAGCCCGTGACGGACTATGGTCGCGTGCAGCCACAGGCTCCCGAGTTCGAGGAGGCTGTGCTCGGTGCGCTGATGATCGAGAAGGATGCCTACTCACTGGTGAGCGAGATTCTTCGCCCGGAGTCCTTCTATGAGCATCGTCACCAACTCATCTATGCCGCAATCACCGACCTGGCTGTCAACCAGCAGCCTGTCGATATCCTTACGGTGAAAAACCAGCTGGAGAAGCGTGGCGAACTGGAGGAGGTGGGTGGCCCGTTCTACATCACTCAGCTGAGCAGCAAGGTGGCTTCGTCCGCCCACATTGAATACCACGCACGCATCATCGCGCAGAAGTATCTGGCTCGTGAGCTGATCACCTTCTCAAGCCAGATTCAGGGTAAGGCGTTCGACGAGACTCTCGATGTGGACGACCTGATGCAGGAGGCTGAGGGTAAGCTCTTCGAGATCTCGCAGCGAAACATGAAGAAGGATTATACTCAGATTAATCCGGTCATCAGCGAGGCTTATCAGCTGATCCAGAAGGCTGCCGCAAGAACGGATGGTCTGAGTGGTCTGGAGAGTGGCTTCACTCAGCTCGACAAGATGACTTCGGGCTGGCAGAACTCCGACCTCATCATCATCGCGGCTCGTCCGGCGATGGGTAAGACTGCCTTTGTGCTCTCCATGGCGAAGAATATTGCGGTGAACTTCCAGCAGCCTGTGGCGCTCTTCTCGCTTGAGATGAGCAACGTGCAGCTGGTGAACCGTCTCATCTCCAACGTCTGCGAGATTCCGAGCGAGAAGATCAAGAGCGGTCAGCTGGCGGCGTATGAGTGGCAGCAGCTGGACTATAAGCTGAAGGACCTGATCGACGCTCCGCTCTACGTGGACGATACTCCGTCGCTCTCTGTCTTCGAGCTGCGTACGAAGGCGCGCCGACTGGTGCGTGAACATCAGGTGAAGATTATCATCATCGACTACCTGCAGCTGATGAATGCCAGCGGAATGGCGTTCGGTAGCCGTCAGGAGGAGGTCAGCACCATCTCTCGTTCGCTCAAGGGTCTGGCCAAGGAGCTGAACATCCCTATCATCGCGCTGTCTCAGTTGAACCGTGGTGTGGAGACGCGTGAGGGTGCCGAGGGCAAGAAGCCGCAGCTGAGCGACCTCCGTGAGTCGGGTGCCATCGAGCAGGATGCCGATATGGTTTGCTTCATCCACCGTCCGGAGTACTATAAGATCTATCAGGACGAGAAGGGTAACGATATGCGCGGCCTGGCGCAGATCATCATTGCCAAGCACCGTAACGGTGCGGTGGGCGAGGTGAATCTCCGCTTCAAGGGTGAGTTCACACGATTCACGAATCCCGACGACGACCTTATCATTCCGCCTCCTGCCGAGGGGGGCGGTACGGCTGGTATGGTGGGTTCGCGCATGAATGGCGGTGCTCCGACTCCGCCGCCTCCGACATCGGAGTTCGGCGACCCGAATGCAACGCCTTTCGGGGCTCCCGACAATGG
>CAZKNB010000128.1:0-4757 GCA_964554075.1 uncultured Bacteroides sp. | reverse complement strand
AGGAGATAGAAAACGGAAAGAAGGAGATAGAAACGAACAAAGCAATTTCAATTGCTCGAGGTCTTATAAAGTTAAATTTGCCATTGGCAGATATCAGCAGCGTCACTGGTCTCTCCATCGAAGAAATCAACGCTATCAGTCTGAACTAATCATGGCAGAGAACACTTATATTAAAGATGATGTCGTAACAGGAGACAACGTTATTCGCTGCAAGGAGCAAAGCGGCATAATGAAGTCGTTGCAAGACGTGAAAGATGGAAACGTCGAACGATTTGATACGGTTGACGAACTAATTGCGGATTTGCTCTTAGAGGGTGAGTAGCACCCACTGAGAACAAATCCGCAAGGACTTTTTTAGTCATGCAATATCAATGCCGACTGACCTGAGACGGGAATCTCGGGACCGTAGATGGCACCGAAGGCGCCCTCCAGATCTATGCGACCGTCGCGCGCAACGATGGTATATTTACCCTCCGGGATGGTCACCTTGACCGTCGACGGATTGCCGTTGAAGATGACGATGATGTTCTCCCAGCCGTCGCCGTTGGCATGATTCTTCAATGTATATCCCACCACATTACTCTCATCAGTCTGAAGAAACTCCAGGTGAGAAGCAATCATCTGAGCATTACCCATGCGGAAGGCTGGATGCAGCTTACGCAGATTAATCAACTCCTTATAATATTGGAAGAGGTCATTGTTAGTGCTCTTCAGCCTCCAGTCGATGGCATTGACTTCGTCGCTGCTCTTATAACTGTTGTGAACACCCTTCTTGTCGCGCATCACCTCCTCACCGGCGAAGATGAAGGGAACGCCCTGAGATGTCAGGACTACCGTCTGCGCCAGCTTGTCCAGACGTGCTATCGTCTCGGCTCCAATGCCGGGAATACTCGCCTTCAGACGATCCACAAGGCACATATCGTCATGGCAAGAGACGTAGCTTATCATCTGTGTCGGACTCTTTGCCCACGGAGCGATGGAGTAGTTAACGTCGTCGTAGTCAATCTGCGGATGCTCCGTAGCACCAACGATGCCAAACTTCAGACTCATCTCACTTCCGCTGATTCCGCCAAGGAAGGCAGACTTAGTGTCATCGTCGAAGGGACCGCGAAGGGCATCACGAAGCTCGTCGGAGAAGGCTGCCACGCCTGGAATGCGCGCCATGTTGGCCTTCATGGCCAGCGAGTCGGACGGATATTCGGGAGCCTCGGCAGCCCAGCCCTCACCATAGATGAAGACACTGGGATTGATGGCGCCGGCAGCGGCACGAATCTGATTCATCGTCTCAATGTCGTGGATTCCCATAAGGTCGAAACGGAAGCCGTCGATGTGGTACTCCTTCATCCAATACTTCACCGACTCAACCATGAAGCGGCGCATCATCGGACGGTCGCTGGCTGTCTCATTGCCGCAACCAGAGCCATTGGCCAGTGTACCGTCGCTCTTATGGCGATAGAAGTAGCCAGGCACTGTGCGCTCGAACGCACTTGCCCCGGCGTTGTATGTATGATTGTAGACCACGTCGAGAATCACACCGATACCTGCGCTGTGGAGCGCCTGCACCATCTGCTTGAACTCATTGATGCGAGTTGCGGGATTGGTGGGGTCGGTGGAGTAAGAGCCTTCGGGAACGTTATAGTTTACAGGGTCGTAGCCCCAGTTGTAGTTGTTCTGCTCAAGTTTTGTCTCGTCGATAGATCCGAAGTCGAACGACGGCAGGATGTGGACGTGAGTGATGCCAAGCTCCTTCAGATGGTCGATACCGGTGGACTGACCGTCGCCGTTGGTTGTTCCCCTCTCGGTGAGCGCAAGGAACTTACCACGATTCTGAATGCCCGACGTAGTGTCGGCCGAGAAGTCGCGGTGGTGCATCTCGTAGATAATCATGTTGGCAGGAGAGGATAGCTCAGGACCACGGTCGCTGGCCCATCCCTGCGGATCGGTCTTTGAGAGGTCGATGATAGCTGCACGCTCTCCGTTGACACTGACAGCCTTGGCGAAGAGTCCCGGAGTGTCGCCACGCCAGCGTCCCTTAACCTTGACATTGAATGCATAGAACTTTCCGATGAGGTCGCGCTCCACGGTTACCGACCATGTGCCGTCGCTCTCCGAAGGAATCATCTTGACTGTCTCCGACGGATGAGGCTCGTCGGCCACATTGTAGAGCATCAGTCGCACCTCGTCGGCTGTAGGAGCCCAGAGCGTAAAGGTGGTAGAGCGAGGCGAATAGGTCATCTCGCTGAACCCGTTCTCAGGCATCGGGTAGGTGTCATAGGAGTCGGGCTCCACTCTCTTTGATTTACAAGCAGCAATAATCATAGCTACCAATAATAGTTTCAGTACAATCCTACTGTTTTTCATGATTAACAATATCTATTTAGTTTGTGATTTCTCTCTACTTCTTTATTCTGTCGGGATTCTTGGCGATGAAATCCTTCCATCCGTTATAGCCCTTCTCGACCACAGGTCGCCCCATCTGCAGGAAGTGACAGTAGGCAACAGCCAGGGCATCCGTGGCATCCATAAACTTAGGCATCTCATCCTTGTCGATGTGCAGCATCTTCTGCAACATGGCAGCCACCTGCTCCTTCGACGCCGAACCGTTGCCCGTTATCGCCATCTTTATCTTCATCGGCGCATACTCGGTGATTGGCACGTCGTGGGTCAGTGCGGCAGCCATCGCCACACCCTGCGCGCGTCCCAGCTTAAGCATGGACTGCACGTTCTTGCCGAAGAATGGCGCCTCGATGGCCAGCTCGTCGGGCATGTAGCTCTCGATGATTCCGACGACACGCTCATGGATGTGCCTCAGCTTGAGGTAATGGTCGGTGAACTTGCGCATGTCGACGACGCCCATCGCCACCATCTGCGGCTTTGTGCCCGTCACGCGCAACACCCCGTAGCCCATCACGTTCGTTCCCGGGTCGATGCCGAGAATCACCTTCTCCTTCACCGGACTAATCACTCCAGCACCTCCATCAATGTCGGTATACCAACAACCTTATCCTTAAAGAGCTTCAGCATCTCCGCGTTCAGCTTCGTTCCCTGCTCCAGATGCCATCTATGAAGGATGCCACTGCTCTCAACCTCCCACTGCAACGAGAGCGAAACGCCCGCATCGTGGTGGCTCAGAATGTTACAGAGACGCGGGTTCTTGAGTGCGCCGCCTCGCTCAACCTCAACGATATAGCATTCGCGAATCCAGATAAGGAAGTTCTGTACTACGTCGTCATCAACATGGTATGTCGTATTGTATATCAGCATATCTATTCAATTTTTTGTCCAAAAATAGCGTTTTATACGATAATATCAAAGATAAAACTCCTCTGAAATAAGATACTTTAATGAAGAGTCAATATCTTTGCGCCATGAATCAGATATACAACACAAAAAGAATGAACGGCTGGTGGGCGCTGAGTCCCCTCTTTCTGTTCCTTTGTCTCTACTTGGTGACATCAATCATCGTTGGCGATTTCTACAAGGTGCCCATCACGGTGGCATTCCTCGTATCGTCGTGCTTCGCCATATTGACCACGGGCGGAATGCCGCTCGACGAACGCATCCGCCGCTTTTCGGCCGGTGCGTCGGACAGCAACATCCTGTTGATGGTGTGGATCTTCATCCTTGCCGGTGCCTTTGCGGGAACGGCGAAGGAGATGGGCTCCATCGACGCCACGGTCAACCTGACGCTTAACGTTCTGCCCAGCGGAATGCTTCTGCCCGGCATCTTCATTGCGGCGTGCTTCATCTCGCTCTCCATCGGAACGAGCGTGGGAACCATCGTTGCGCTGACTCCCGTGGCTGTCGGTCTGGCCGAACGTACCGAGGTGGCGCTGCCCTATATGGTGGCTATCGTCGTTGGTGGTTCGCTCTTCGGCGACAACCTCTCCTTCATCTCCGACACCACAATCGCGGCGACGAAGACTCAGGGCTGCGCCATGAGCGATAAGTTCCGTGTGAACTCGATGATTGTGATGCCTGCCGCCATCATCGTACTCATTATATATATCATTCAGGGATTGAACGTCGCTGCTCCGTCGGAGATCGACGAGGTGGAGTGGCTGAAGGTGATTCCATACATCGTGGTGCTGGTGACTGCCGTGATTGGCGTCAACGTTACCATTGTGCTGACGCTGGGCATTGCGATATGCATCATCGTCGGACTGATTTGTGGCAACTTCGGCCTGTTCGACAGCTTTGGCGCCATGGGACGTGGCATTGTCGGTATGGGTGAACTGATTGTGATTACCTTGATGGCGGGTGGCATGCTGGAGATGATTCGCTTCAACCGTGGCATTGATTTCATCATCGGGAAGATTACGCGATACATCAACAGCAAACGTGGTGCGGAGCTTAGCATTGCTGCGCTGGTGAGCGTGGCGAACCTCTGCACGGCAAACAATACGATTGCCATCATCACCACGGGCCCCATCGCACGCGACATCACCGCCCGTTTCGGCCTCGATCCGCGCAAGAGTGCGGGTCTGCTTGACACCTTCTCATGCTTCGTTCAGGGCATTATCCCCTACGGCGCCCAGCTTCTTATGGCTGCCGGGTTGGCTGGCATCTCGCCCATCTCGATAGTTGGTAATCTCTACTATCCCTTCGTTATGGGATTCCTGGCTCTGCTTGCCATCCTCTTCCGCTATCCGAGGAGATACTCTTAATGGGCGCTGAATACCAAAAGCTGTAATGCTAAACAGCAATCTAACCAGACGACGAAGCATTGTATGGTTCATCGCAAAAATCCTGAACCA
>CAZKNB010000127.1:0-4785 GCA_964554075.1 uncultured Bacteroides sp. | reverse complement strand
CTCGACAACATGGAGATGAAGGAGAATTCACTCGACGCCTACTGCGTGAGCCACCTGACTGCAGCCTACACATTCAAGCTCCCGTCAATCAAGAGCATCACTGTCGGCGCAACTGTCTACAACCTCTTCAACAAGAAGTATGAGACCAACGGTTACTCACAGACATGTGCTGTCTATGGCAGCGACGGCAAGAGCTACTCTCTCGTCTCTGACCCACGCTTCTACCCTATGGCCGGCACAAACGTACTTGCTAACGTAACACTTAGATTCTGATCACGCCATGCTGGAGAACGTAAACATACTTGAGATTCTTGGTACCACCGTCGGACTTATATACATCTGGCTGGAGTATAGAGCAAGCATCTATCTGTGGCTGACGAGCATCATCATGCCCGCCATCAACATGGCTCTCTACTTCCGCGCCGGACTCTACGCCGACTTCGGCATCAACATCTACTATCTCGTTGTCGCCGTCTACGGATGGATGATGTGGAGATATGGTCATGGCAAGAAGGAGAAGAGCGAACTTCCCATCACTCCGATGCCACTCAGACACTGGCTGCTGGCGTCGCTGGCTGCCGTTGCCGCATTCTTCGCCATCGCCTTCATCCTGATCAACTTCACCGACAGCACCGTGCCCTGGCTGGATGCCTTCACCACGGCACTCAGCATCGTTGGACTCTGGATGCTGGCACGCAAATACATCGAGCAGTGGTGGGTATGGCTGGTCGTAGACGTGGTTACCTGCGGACTTTATATATATAAAGGATTATGCTTTAACTCCGCACTCTACGGCATATACTCCGTCATCGCCATCTTCGGATACCTCAAATGGAAACGTCTGATGGCAGCTCAGGACTAAAATCATAGGGCTTTCAATGAGCTTTCAGGGCATTGCAGACCATGCAATGCCCTTTTTTCGTCCCTTTAACGCTGTTTAACTACAAAGATTAGTTTGCAAACTAAAATATTTCGTTACTTTGCCAACATCAAAAGAAAAAGGAGATATGAAGTCATTAACAAAGAAAGAGGAAGAGATAATGGGTTACTTCTGGGAGAAGGGTCCATTGTTCGTCAGACAGCTGCTTGAGTTCTACGATGAGCCGCGTCCGCATTTCAACACGCTCTCCACCATAGTCCGCGGACTGGAGGAGAAGGGATTCGTCAGCCACGAGGTGTTCGGCAACACCTATCGCTACTTTGCCGTCATCAGCCGCGAAGAGTTTAAGCAGGGCACCCTGCGTGGAATAGTCAGCAAATACTTCAACAACTCATTTATGAACATCGTTTCCGCGCTGGTCAAGGACGAGGACATCTCGGTCGACGAGTTGAAGAGTCTTATCCGTGAAGTAGAAGAGAACAACAAATAAACGATAAACTGAAAGGAACGAATTTATGGGAACACTACTGGTCTACATGCTGAAGTCGTCGCTCTGTCTGGCTGCCTTCTATCTGTTCTACCGACTGCTGCTCAGTCGCGAGACCTTCCACCGCTTCAACCGCATAGCTCTTATCGGGTTGATGATACTCTCGTGTGTCGTTCCCTTCATTGAGCTTTCGGTAGGCAATGCCCCTGTTGTCAGCCGCCAGATGCTCTCCGTCGAGGAGATCATCATGATGGCTTCGATGAACGCCGAGGTCAGCGTTGCCCAGGCAGAGAGCGAGAGAGTGGTCTGGCCGCTCATAGTCATCGCCATCTATCTGGTCGGCATGGTGGCCTTCGTGGTTCGCGAGGCGTGGTCGGCTTGTGCAGTGTGTCGGCTGATGCGAAGCGGCAAAGTTGCAGCCGAGGAGAATGGCGTGAAGACCGTTGTGATTGACGGCGACGTTTCGCCCTTCAGCTGGATGAACTACATCATCATCTCGCGCGAGGACTATGAGAATCCCGATTGCCGTTCGATACTGACCCATGAGCGTGCCCACATCCGTCTGCACCATTCCTATGACATATTGCTGTCGGACATCTGCATCGCGTTGCAATGGTTCAACCCCGCTTCGTGGCTCATCAAGCGAGAGTTGCAACAGATTCATGAGTTTGAGGCTGACGATGCCGTGCTGAAGAGTGGCATCGATGCGAAGAATTATCAACTATTACTAATAAAAAAGGCTGTTGGCGCAAGGCTCTACTCTATTGCCAACAGCTTAAATCAAAGTTCACTTAAAAAACGTATAACTATGATGTTTAAGAAAAAATCAAATCCGTGGGCACGTGCAAAGTATGCATTCGTGCTTCCGATGACCGCCGTAGCGGTAGTAGCGTTCGCTCATCCCAGTGTAAACGACGAGCTTCGCGAGATTTCCAACGCCAAAGTTAGTGATTTAACCTCTATTGTGGAAGCAGATGTGGTTAAAAGTGCTGAAACTTTGCCGGTTGTTGCTGATGCCGACACGCTGAAGGGCAAGGCTGTGGCAATTGCTGCTGCGAAGGCTGAGCAGAAGAAAGAGGCTGAGACGGTCAGCGTTTCAGAGAAGATGCCGGAATATCCTGGTGGAATTAAGGCATTCATGGAGATGATAACACTCAACATGGTCTATCCCGAGAAGGCTCGTCAGGAGAAGACAGAGGGTCGCGTCATCGTTCAGTTCAACATCGATGTTGATGGATCGGTTTGCGACATTGCCGTCGTACGCAGCGTATCTGCCGAGCTTGACGCAGAGGCTATGCGTCTGATTGCTCTCTCAGAGAAGTGGACACCGGGCGAGAAGAACGGTGAGCCAGTCAAGGTTAAGTACACAATACCTGTTTCATTCAAACTTTCAGGCAGCGACAATTCGCAGAAGAAGCTCGACCAGTATGTAGTCGTTGACGGCAAACACGTCAGCAAGGAGGAGCTCAACTCCATTGCCCCCGACAAGATTGAGTCAGTCACAATCTTCAAGGGAGACGAGGCAGTGGCTAAGTATGGCGACGAGGCCAAGGGTGGCGCAATCGTCGTAACTCTCAAGAAGTAACTTGCCGGAACGATTTTCTACTACAACGATATGCCCGCAGGAAGAGAAACCCTGCGGGCTTTCTTTTTCCCTACATATATTATATATGTATACCGTAGGAGTGCTTCACCTCCTCCATCACGAAAGAGCTCTCCAGCGAACCGAGGCTATCAATGGTGCCAAGCACATTGATGATAAACTCCTGATAGTACTTCATGTTTGGAGCATGAATCTTCAGCAGATAGTCATTGCTGCCCGAGATGTTGTAGCACTCCGTCACTTCGGGAATCTCCTTAATGACACGTGTGAAGTCGGCAGCAATCTCGCGGTTCACGTGTTTCAGCTTCACGCTGCAGAAGACCACGAAGCCCTGATTCAGCTTCTCGGCATCGAGGATAGCAATATACTTCTTTATATAGCCGGAATTTTCCAGACGTTTCAGTCGTTCGAAGACAGGCGTAGACGAGAGGCTAACCCTTGCAGCCAGCTCTTTTGTGGTCAGTCGTGCATTCTCCTGCAGTGTGCGGAGAATCTGGAGGTCCACCTTATCCAATTTATCTGTGGCATTCATCGGAATGATATTCTATTAAGGTTCGTTTTTCCCTATATTAGTTAGTCGTTTATTCTTTTAAACGCTGCAAATTTAGCGAATATATCCATATTATCGTTAACTATTGTCTATTATTTCTATGCATGCTTACTTTGCAACGTGATAATAAAACAGATTATTAACATTAAAACGAAATACTATTATGGCAGAAAAGAAACTTCATTTTGAGACATTACAGTTGCATGTAGGACAAGAGCAGGCTGATCCAGCCACAGACGCTCGCGCAGTGCCTATCTATCAGACAACATCATACGTGTTCCACAACTCAGCTCACGCAGCTGCACGCTTCGGCTTGCAGGATGCAGGTAACATCTACGGTCGTCTGACCAACTCCACTCAGGGAGTCTTCGAGGATCGTGTTGCAGCTCTTGAGGGTGGCGTAGCAGGCTTGGCTGTCGCTTCTGGCGCAGCTGCCATCACTTATGCTTTCGAGAACATCACTAAGGCTGGCGACCACATCGTAGCAGCAAAGACTATCTACGGTGGTTCATACAACCTTCTTGCTCATACACTTCCGACATTCGGCGTTTCAGCCACTTTCGTTGACCCTGAGAACCTCGACAACTTCGAGAAGGCCATCAAGGAGAACACTAAGGCTGTCTTCATCGAGACACTCGGTAACCCGAACAGTAACATCATCGACATCGCTGCTGTAGCAAAGATTGCACACAGCCACAAGATTCCGTTGATCATCGACAACACATTCGGTACTCCTTACCTTATCCGTCCTATCGAGTACGGAGCAGATATCGTGGTACACTCAGCAACTAAGTTCATCGGCGGTCACGGTAGCTCACTCGGTGGTGTCATCGTAGACTCTGGTAAGTTCGACTGGAAGGCTTCAGGCAAGTTCCCGCAGCTCACAGAGCCGGATCCAAGCTACCACGGCGTTCGCTTCATCGATGCAGCAGGTCCTGCAGCATTCGTTACTCGTATCCGTGCCGTCATCCTTCGTGATACCGGTGCAACTATCAGCCCGTTCAACGCATTCATCCTCTTGCAGGGTTTGGAGACATTGTCTCTCCGCGTAGAGCGCCACGTCGAGAACGCATTGAAGGTCGTTGACTTCCTCGTTAAGCACCCGAAGGTTAAGAAGGTCAACCACCCTGCCCTGCCTAACCATCCAGACCACGCTCTCTACGAGCAGTACTTCCCGAACGGTGGAGGTTCAATCTTCACATTCGAGATCAAGGGAGGCCAGGAGGAGGCTCACCGCTTCATCGACAACCTGAAGATATTCTCAT
>CAZKNB010000126.1:0-4827 GCA_964554075.1 uncultured Bacteroides sp. | reverse complement strand
ACTTCGTGAACTACGACACCGAGCTTACACGCACATCTGCCAAGAAGGGACAGGTTGAGGTGCTCTACACCAAGAACAATACCAATGAGCTCTTCGAGCTTACATTCATCTACGACTACGGAATCACCGCAGTTCGTCCGCTGAACTTCGTCAATCGCTACCTCTCACTCCTCGGAACACCCGACATGACTGCCGAGCAGATCAAGACAGAGTTCTATCGCCTCGGTTGCGACTACACAGTGAGCGTTGGCAACGACCGCACATACATCGTGCTGAATGGTCTTGCCGAGAACATGGAGCCTGCTGTTAAGCTCCTCGAGAAGTTGCTCAACAACGCCGTTCCCGATGCAGAGATCTGGTCAACATTTGCTGCCGACTATGCAAAGCAGCTGAACGACCGCAAGCTCAATCAGGCCATCTGCTTCGGCTACCTCACAAACTACGCACGCTACGGCTCGGCTGAGAACGATCCCGTTATCGTCAACTCCTACAAGCCCGACGAGGTAGGCAAGCTCGACCCGAAGGAGATTACCAACGCTGCTAAGCAGCTCAACAACTACAAGCACCGCATCGTCTACTACGGTCCGATGGAGCAGAAGGATGTGGTTAAGATGATTGACCGCGTACACGTTACAGCCAAGAAGTTGGCCGACGTGCCTAAGGGCAAGCAGTTCAAGGTGGCAGAGACCAAGGAGAACGTAATCTTCATCGCTCCCTACGATGCCCGCCAGCTCTATATGTCAATGATCTCAAACAGCGGTGAGCAGTTCGATGCAGCCAAAGAGCCCGCACGCTCACTCTACAATGAGTACTTCGACGGAAGCATGAACTCAATCGTCTTCCAGGAGATGCGCGAGAGCCGCTCACTGGCATACTCTGCAAGTGGTTACATGAGTCGCATCAACACTCCGTACTATAAGCCATACGTATATCTCACTCAGATTGCCACTCAGAACGACAAGCTGATCGACGCAACTACCGCGTTCGCCGAGATTATCAACAATATGCCGCAGAGCCAGCCAGCCTTCGAGATTGCCAAGTCGGCTATCGACGCTCGTCTGCGCACAGCTCGTACCATCAAGAGCGACATCGCATGGTCATGGATCAACAGCCAGGATCTTGGCGTAGACCACGACCTTAATGCCGACCTCTTCGCTAAGTTGCCGTCATTCACTCTGAACGACGTTGTCAACTATCAGCAGGCCAATGTCAAGGGACGTACATACACCTACGCAATCCTTGGCAACAAGGACGACATCGACCTCGAGGGCCTGAAGAAGTTTGGTCGCATCGTAATTCTGGATCTTAAAGATATCTTCGGATATTGATAATTGGTTATATGATTTTTATAGTTTTGGGGCGTCGGCATCTGCCGGCGCCCCTTTTTTATATACTAAACTATATATAACAAAAATGTGGAAAATTTGTTTGCGGAAATTGTAAAGAATTGTATTTTTGTCGCTACCGAATGATGGAAAGATATACGAATAGTAGAACTACTGATGAAACGGATAGTCACAGCCATATTAATCCTTTGTGTAGCCCTTCTCGGCCATTCCCAGAATGCGCCGGGCAGTGACTTCTTTACCGATAAGGATAAACATGTGCTCGACTCGCTCCACACCATAGCCCACAGATTTGAGGCTGCCGGAGACTACGAGGCGGCATATAAGGCTGAAGCAGACTATTACGCCTTTCGCAAGAGAACCAAGGAGCAACGACTCACTTCACTCACCGCCGAGCAGCTCAGACGCTCAAAAAGCAACAACATAAACCTCACCAATCTGAAACTGCGCAAACAGAATGCGCAGATGGAGCTTGACATGCTCGAGAATGAGAATGAGATGCAGCGTGTCAAGAGTCGTAAGGACAGCGTTCAGCTCGAGAACGACGAACTCTCAATGGAGAACAAGGAGAGCGCCAGCGAACTCCGCCGCAAGAGCATTCAGATGGAGGAGGAGGCTCAGAGAAATCTTCTGAAGCATAAGAGCCTTCGCCTGACACTGCTGGCGGGCATCATCACCATTACCATCATACTGACAGTCCTGCTGATTGTCCACGCCAAGCGTGTGCGCCTCGGCAATAATGCCTTGAAGAGGGAGAAGAAAACCATCGTTGAGGCTTTGCATAAGGCTCAGGAGGCGGGGCGTGCACAGGATGAGTTTATCCGCAGCATCAGTGACGAGATACGCGATCCGCTTGCTGCACTCGTAAAGGCAGCGGGCGAGAATGCTTCGCCCGACTGTGGCGCCGACCGCCGTGCCGACAATATGATGAAGGTTCAGCTCAACACAGACCGCATCATCAAGGTTGTCGACGACATCATGGCGCGTGTCGACAGTTCGGCGGGCGAGAAGGTCATGATGCTGTTGCTGATGTTCTCAAGCCTGGCCTTCAGCGCGTCGGCGCAGAACAATCCCTACGGACTGCGCAACGACCTCTACGAGTACTATCTCAAGTGCGACCGCAACGTGCAGAAACCCGAGGTACTGGCGCAGACCGATACGCTCATCATGCTGGCTCATAAGGAGAAGAACCAGCTGCTGGAGTGTATGGCGTATGACATCCGCGTTGGTCATGCCTACTTCAGTCGCGACATCAACAAGATCCATGCTGCCCAGGAGGAGATGATAAAGTTCGTCAAGACCACTCCCTACACCGATTACATCTTCTATGCACGCAACCGAAGCATCATCATCAGTCTCAATAACCACGACTTCGTCCGCGCCGGCCGTGAGACCCGTGAGTATCAGAGCGAGGCTCTCAGACTGAACAATGCCTACGGAATAACAAAGGGATACTACTACATGGGCGAGATCTATCGCCAGAGAGGCATGGACAAAGAGGCCATTGAGCAGTACGCTAAGTCCATCGAGGCTGCAGCCGACGGTGACGAGAAGCGCTCGGGCGTCTCCTTCTCCTATAGCCGCATAGGTGAGATCTATCTTAAGAATGGAGAGTACGACAAGGCTGAACGCAACCTGAAACTCTCAATCAAGACCGTGGTCCACGAGTATGAGCTGGTCAGCCCCAATCTTTCCCTCTTCCGCCTCTACGTGATGAAGGGCGATGTGGCCAGTGCAACTAAGATAAAGACTCTTCTCGAGAAGATGGATAGCGAGAAGCTAATCTATGATAGCCGACGCAGCAGCTATGTCACTACGCTGGTCCGCTATTATATGCTTCTTGGCGACGACAGAATGACGGAATACTATCTCGGCCAGATGGACGACAGCGACTTCGAGACTCGTTCGGGCGTCTATGCAGCGCTGGGCAACTATAAGATGGCCTTTACTACGCTTCATAAGGGCGCTGTCAGCACCCGCCAGTCTGAGCAGACATTAAATCTGGCTCAGCTTGCCGCACTCCAGGATGACTACGAGTACAGTGTGGGCGAGGTGCAGAAGAATAAGCTTGAGCTCGAGAATACTCTGCTTCAGGTCGAACAGCTGAAGAGGGACAATGAGCTGAACCGCGAGCAGAATATGCAGGATAGCGCCGTGCTCAGCAACAACCGCCTGCTAAAGCTCTCTCAGATTACCAAGGATAGCCTGATGTCGGCCAATCGCGCCATTCATGAGGAGAGCCTGAGACGCGAACAGCTCTCTCTTCAGAATCGCCGCAACATTGCCCTTATTTCCGGCGCACTCGTGCTTATGGTGCTTTTCTTCGTTATCGCTGAAGACCTTCGTCGCCGAATGACCAACAGCCGCTTGCAGCGTGAGAAGGAGCAGGCAGCCGAGGCTTGCCGACTGGCAGAGGAGGCCGTGATGAAGAAGAAGATCTTCCTCGAACAGATTGCCCACGAGATACGCACACCGCTCAACGCTGTGCTGGGATTCAATCAGGTCCTTTGCGACGAGAAGATTAGTGCTACGCTTACCGATGACGAGGTCGCCGATATGTGCCGCAAGAGCAATCATGGTGTCGAGGCGCTCGAGGATATGATTGACACGGCTCTCGACCTTTGCGAAATCGAGGAGGGGAAAGCTGAGGTTCGAAGGGTGCCGACCGACATAAATTTCCTTTGCGACAGGCTTGCCGAGCACTTCCAGCCGAAGCTGAAACCGGGTGTGACGCTTACCTCTGAGGGGTCGGAGATTTCTCCTATATTGATTGATGGCGAGAAGCTGGAGCGTGCGATGTCGATGCTTGTCGACAACGCCTGCAAGTTCACCGAGAAGGGTACGGTCAAGATTGTGCGTCGCATGGAGGACGAAATGATTGTTCTCTCCGTTGTCGACACCGGCTGCGGCATCCCCGAGGAGAAGGCTGAGGAGATATTCCAGAGCTTTGCGAAGGTCGATAGCTTCGTCCCGGGAATCGGCCTTGGACTTACTCTCTGCCGCTCCCTGGTCCGCCTGATTGGCGGTGAGGTAACTCTCGACACAAACTATACTAATGGTGCGCGCTTCGTTGTCAAGCTGGTTGGCTGACACTCGCCTCTCTTCTGCGCATCACCTTTCTGTATCTCACGTAATAGAGCACAGCCGCTGTGGTCAGACTGATGGGGAATCCCATCCAGACGCCCAGTGCGCCAAAGCCCAGCAGGTTGCCGAAGAGGTAGCTCAGCGGCAGCGAGATCACTATGTAGGCCACGAAGGAGTAGCGCATCAGTGGCTTCACGTCGCCCAGTCCGCGCAGCACGTTGACGAAGTTGGTCTGAGTGCCGTCGCCAAACTGATAGAACATCATTGGCCATACCAGGGTTGAGACTATGGCGCTCACCTCCTCGCTGTCGGTGAAGAAGCCCGATATGTGGTGGCGAAGGAGTACTACGATGCTGCTGGTCACTATTCCCAGCAACATGATTAGCTGAAATCCCGA
>CAZKNB010000125.1:3073-4845 GCA_964554075.1 uncultured Bacteroides sp. | reverse complement strand
CCTCATCATGGGCGACCACACCAATCCGGTGGTCGAGAAGAGTGCCGAGGGCGTTCTCTCGCTCGGCGCTGGCACCGATATGTGGACCGTGGAGAACGGATGGCGCTATATGTTCGTCTCCGAGGCAGCTCCTGCGGGCCTCTTCGGACTGCTGCTCTTCTGTGTGCCTATGACTCCGCGCTACCTGGTGCTCACTCACCGCGAGGAGAAGGCTCACCGCATCCTGGCTAAGATTAACGGCAGCACTCTGGCCGACAAGATTCTGATGGAGATTAAGGCCACTTCGACCGAGAAGACCGAGAAGCTGCTGACCTATGGACTGGCGGTCATCGTCATCGGCATCATGCTTTCTGTGTTCCAGCAGGCCATCGGTATCAACGCTGTGCTCTACTATGCTCCGCGTATCTTTGAGAGTGCGGGCGCCGAGGGTGGCGGCATGTTCCAGACGGTCATCATGGGTGTGGTGAACATCCTCTTTACGCTGGTGGCTATCTTCACCGTCGACCGCTTTGGTCGTAAGCCGCTTCTGATCATTGGTTCCATCGGTATGGCGTTTGGCGCATTCGCGGTGGCCCTCTGCGACAAGTTGCAGGTGACGGGACTTCCGCCGGTGCTCTCCATCATTGTCTATTCAGCCTTCTTCATGATGTCGTGGGGACCGATTTGCTGGGTGTTGATTGCGGAGATTTTCCCGAACACTATCCGTGGCAAGGCTGTGGCTATAGCCGTTGCTTTCCAGTGGATCTTCAATTACATCGTCTCTTCGACATTCCCTGCTCTCTACGACTTCAGTCCGATGTTTGCGTATAGCCTCTACGGCGTTGTCTGTGTCCTCGCTGCCATCTTCGTATGGCGCTGGGTTCCCGAGACCAAGGGCAAGACGCTGGAGGATATGACGGAACTTTGGCGGAACAGGTCTGCTTCGCATACAAAGTAGAAAGTAGTAAGTAGTAAATAGAAAGTAATAAGTGTAAATGGAATATTATTCTTCAACCGCTGCGGCGGGAAGAATAATATTCCATTTGTCGTACAAATACAGTGGGATTTTCCGTTGTTGGGTATACCTATTGTTTGGTATGTTATAATTAATCAAATTTGTGGCAGAAAAGACACAGTAGGTAACAATTGACTATGACACAAGAAATGAAAAAAACATTTATAGTGGCAGACAATCAAGATATAACGAGAATGGGACTCCACGGATATATCAACTCCCTGTTTGCCGACAGCGAAATCATCGACGTGAAAAACAAAAAGGAATTGCTGACAGAGGTCTCCGCAAGAGAGGATGCTGTGGTCATCCTGGACTACACTCTCTTCGACATCAATGGCCTCGACGACTTCCTCAACATGGCTCACCGCTACACCACAAGCTGGATACTCTTCTCTGCCGAACTCAGCGAGAACTTCATCTGCCGACTTGGCGTGGAGAAGAATGTCAGCGTCATCCTGAAGGATAACCTTGGCGACGAGATTTGCTCGGCGCTGAGATGTGCTGCCAACGGTGAACGCTTCCTTTGCCACCAGATCTCTAACCTTCTCATCATGGGTCCCGATAAACCGGAGGTGCGCTCCGTGCTCACTCCTTCCGAGATTGAAATCCTGAAACTTATTGCCAAGGGCAAGTCAGCCAAGGAGATTGCTGCCGAAAGGGTTTCGAGCATTCACACCATCATCACCCACAAGAAGAATATCTTCCGCAAACTGGAGGTGAACAATGTCTATGAGGCTACGAAGTATGCTCTCAGAGCAGGACTGATTGAGATGGTGGA
>CAZKNB010000125.1:0-2973 GCA_964554075.1 uncultured Bacteroides sp. | reverse complement strand
GTGGAGTATGGCGAGGCTTGGCAGCGCCAGGAGGAGATGTTCAACAGCCTCGTAGAGGCTAAGTTGGAGGGGAAGGAGTATGTCAACTCCATAATCCTTTGCGAACATCAGAACGTCTATACCCTGGGACGAAGCGGAAAGGAGAGCAACATGCTGCTCAGCGAGGAGCGACTCAAGGCCATAGGAGCCACACTCTTCCACATCGACCGCGGAGGCGACATCACCTACCATGGACCCGGTCAGCTGGTCTGTTATCCAATCATCAACCTTGAGGAGTTCGGACTCGGACTGCGCCAGTACATTGGCGTGCTCGAGGAGGCCGTTATCCGCGTTTGCGCCTTCTACGGCATCGAGGCGGGACGCCTGGAGGGAGCTACAGGAGTGTGGCTCGACGCCCATACACCACGTGCCCGCAAGATTTGCGCCATAGGCGTTCGCAGCAGCCGCTTCGTAACCATGCATGGCCTGGCGCTCAACGTCAACACCGACCTGCGCTACTTCAGCTACATCAATCCATGCGGATTTATAGACAAAGGCGTCACTTCGCTCAGCACTGAGTTGGGAAGCGATGTCCCGATGGCTGAAGCGAAGCGACGCCTCGACAAAGAGCTGCGCGCTCTCTTACTTCTTCATTCTTAATACACGGATGCCTGTCCAGTTGGCGTGGTTGGCTGTCAGACTCTTCAGAGAGTTGTCGTCAACGACCACCTTGCCCTGAGTCGACGAAGCGTGCATCAGTGTCAGCTTTCCGTCAACATGGATGGCAATACCCATGTGGGCAACGTCGAGTCCCGCGATGTTGGTCATGATGACGATGATGTCGCCATCCTTCACGTAGTCCGGTCCCTCTTCAGTCAGACTGGCTGCAGGAACCCATTTCACCGTCTTGCCCGTATAGGCCTTCTCCACCTTCTTGATCTCAGCTACATTCTTGGCAGAGGCAGCCAGCTGCTCATACTTCGAAGTGTTCTTCGACATGTAGGAGAGGCTGAGCTTAGTCGTTGCCTGAGCGTTCTGGGCAGTGATGTCCTCGATAAGTCCGGCGTTCACCCCGTTGTCAATCCATTCAGAGATGTAGTGGAGTCGTGACGCATATCCGTTGACCTTGCCGTCGCGGTAGCGAATCTTCAGCAGGTTCTTGGCGAAGTCGTTCTCGCTCATGTCTCTGCCCTGAGTGGGGCAGAGCGACATGGCGAGAGCATACTCTACGAACGTTGTGCAGTCGACCTCGTCACAGTTGATGACGAGCTGCTCGTCGGCACCGTTGACCTCGAGCGTACCAGCCACGTAGTCATTGCCGAGCATCGTCTTGGCATTGCTGATCATCAGCGTGTCGTTCTGCGCCATGATGGAGCCGACGAACGCGAAGAGCAGTGCAAGCGAAACATAGATTGTTCTCATATTCAAAATATCCTTTTTATTATTGGTTTGTTTCTCAGATTCATGTTTTTATTGCTTGTCAATCTTCATCGTAGCCTTCACCAGATAGATGATAAGGCAGATGTATGCAACGAGCGAAACAGCCTCCGACAGTGGGTTTGCCACCCAAGCCTCGTTCATGAGGTCGACCTCGGCGAAACGCATTGCAGCGCTGACCACACCCATCAGTGCACCGCCGGCGATGAAGCCCGATGCGAGGAGAGTTCCCTTCTCGCCGCGAGCGCTGTTCACCTTAGCGTCCTTGCTGCGGGTAGTGACGTACCAGTTGATGGCTCCACCCACGAGAAGCGGGATGTTGAGCTCGATAGGGATAAACATACCCAGCGCGAATGCCAGTGCAGGAACCTTGCAGAGGGTGAGCACGATGGCGAGAACGGCACCGATGCCGTAGAGCAACCATGGTGCGCCCACACCGCTCATCAGCGGCTCGATCACTGCAGCCATTGCGTTGGCCTGCGGAGCTGCCAGGGCACCGCTGCTGAAGCCGTACGACTTGTTGAGGATGATCATCACACCACCTACCGTAGCGGCTGAAACCAGCGTTCCGAGGAACTTCCAGCTCTCCTGCTTAACGGGAGTGCTGCCCAGCCAGTAGCCAATCTTCAGGTCGGTGATGAATCCGCCAGCCATTGACAGCGCTGTGCAGACAACGCCTCCCATCACCAGGGCGGCAACCATTCCCGATGTGCCCTTCAGACCAACGGCAACCATCACTACAGAAGCCAGGATCAGAGTCATCAGCGTCATTCCTGAAACCGGGTTAGTGCCGACGATTGCGATGGCGTTGGCAGCCACGGTGGTGAAGAGGAACGAGATGACAGCCACAAGCAGGATGGCCACTGCAGTGTGGAGCAGGTTGCCCTGCATCACGTCGAAATAGAAGAACAGAGTGATGACGATGAGTGTCAGTATTGAGCCGATAGCGATAATCTTCATTGAGAGGTCGCGGCGTGTACGAGCCACTACAGCCTCTGCGCCGCTCTTGTTGCCCATCTCCTTGGCAGCCAGACTGACTGCGCCCTTGATGATGCCCCACGACTTGATGATACCGATGACGCCCGCCATTGCGATGCCTCCGATACCGATGCTCTTGGCGTAGTTCTTGAAGATCTCCTCAGGCGACATATCGCCCACAGGGATGTCGATGGCGGGATTCCATGCGTTGAGCACGCTGTCGCCCCAGAAGAGCGACATTCCCGGCACGAGCACCCACCATACGGCGAGAGAGCCGGCACAGATGATGGCGGCATATTTCAGACCGATGATGTAGCCCAGTCCGAGCACTGCGGCTCCAGTGTTCACCTTGAAGACCAGCTTAGCCTTGTCGGCCAGCACCTCGCCGGCGTGGCAGACGCGGGTGGTGAAGTTCTCGTTCCACCATCCGAAGGTAGCGACGATGAAGTCGTAGAGACCACCGATGATGGCAGCCACGAGCAACGGTTTAGCCTGGCTGCCCTCCTTCTCGCTTGAGACGAGCACCTGAGTGGTGGCTGTAGCCTCGGGGAAGGGGTACTTGCCGTGCATGTCGCTCAC
>CAZKNB010000124.1:1545-4906 GCA_964554075.1 uncultured Bacteroides sp. | reverse complement strand
GGAGCTGGCCGTATAGGACTTACCCGTTTTCGTTTTACGGTTGCAAAGGTAGACAATCTTTTCGTATCTGCAATAGCTTCGCTTAACTTTTTTCGCAACTTTTCACTAACCGTTTAATCAACAAAGGTTTACCCCATGCACTTTTTTTGATGCGCTTTTCGTACGCATATATACCATGTAGTCAAATATAATTTCTTATCTTTGCGGGATATATTGCCCTGCCCCTGCGGCCAGTGGCGACAGAGCTTAATAAACAGATAAGAACGTATATGACAGATTTTAGAATCATTCAACGACAATATGCCATGAACCTCGGCACGTGTATGGGTATCTTCTGGGCGGTGAAGTTCGCCCTGATTCCGCTTGGGTTGCAGTATAGCTTCCTCTTGCTGGCCTACATCATCCTGACCCTTGCCGTCCCCTTCATCGGCTATAGATATGTGGCTGCCTTCCGCGACAAGGTCTGCGGTGGCGTCATCGGCTTCTCGCAGGCGTGCATCTTCACCATCTCGATGTACCTCTTCGCCTCGCTTCTGGTGTCGGTGGTCCACTACGTCTACTTCGCCTTCATCGACAACGGTTTCATTGCCGAGAGGATGAACGCAGCCATCAGTGCTGCCTTGCAGATAAGTCCGGTGAGCGCTGCCGACAGGGATACGCTCGACGCTGCCATGAACGAGTTCTCGGCCATGACGGCAGCCGACTTCACCCTGCAATACCTCTCCAGCGACATCTTCTTCTGCGGTCTGCTCTCAATACCCACTGCCCTGCTGGCCATGCGCAAGCGCCGTCGCGGAGCAGCCGACGAGACAACGACCGAGGCTGCCGGAGAGAGCGAGAGCGTATGCAAGGAGAATGAACAATAAACAGAATTAAAACGCAATAAAAGATATTTTCAAAATGGATATAAGTGTTGTTATACCATTGTACAACGAGGAGGAGTCGCTCCAGGAGCTCTATCAATGGATTGAGCGAGTGATGACCGCCAACAAGTTCACCTACGAGGTAATCTTCATCAGCGACGGCAGCACCGACCGCTCATGGGACATCATCTGCAGCCTGAAAGCTGCCCATCCCGAGGTTCGCGGCATCAAGTTCCGCCGCAACTACGGCAAGTCGCCAGCCCTCTTCTGTGGCTTCGAGGAGGCTAAGGGCGACGTAGTCATCACGATGGACGCCGACCTTCAGGATAGTCCCGACGAGATTCCGGAGCTCTACCGCATGATCACCGTAGAGGGCTACGACCTCGTCTCAGGATGGAAGAAGAAGCGCTACGACCCGCTCTCAAAGACCATTCCTACGAAACTCTTCAACGCCACTGCGCGCCGCGTGTCCGGCATCCCCAACCTCCACGACTTCAACTGTGGTCTGAAGGCCTACCGCGTGGACGTGGTGAAGAACATCGAGGTCTATGGCGAGATGCACCGCTACATCCCCTACCTGGCCAAGAATGCCGGTTTCAACAAGATTGGCGAGAAGGTGGTCCACCATCAGGCACGCAAGTTCGGCCACACCAAGTTCGGTGGCTGGAACCGCTTCTTCAATGGCTATCTGGACCTCATCTCGCTCTGGTTCCTCTCAACCTTCGGCGTCAAGCCGATGCACTTCTTCGGTCTGCTGGGCTCACTGATGTTCGTGCTGGGCTTCATCTCGGTGGTTATAGTGGGCGCCACAAAGCTCTACAACATGTATTGCGGCATGCCCTACCGTCTCGTCACCGACTCGCCCTACTTCTTCCTGGCGCTGACGGCGATGATCATAGGCACCCAGCTCTTCCTGACGGGATTCCTGGGCGAACTCATCGCACGCAACTCGCAGGAGAGAAACAAGTATCTGATTGAGAAGACCATTTAAGCGATGACGACAATGACACTACGTAAGACAATATTCTCACTGGCAGCGGCTGTGGTTGCGCTTTCCGGCGTGGCCAGCCTCCACTCTTGCGACGAGATCAGCGACTGCTCCATCGAGGGACGACCGATGATCAACTGCCAACTCTACAAGGTGGACCCGGCGACCGACGCCACCAGCCGCGACACACTCACATCGCTCACCATCACGGCTCTCGGCACCGACTCAATCATCGTGAACCGCGAGTCGAACGTGAGCAGCTGCTCCGTGCCGTTGAGCTACATCAGCGGGACCACGGTGCTCGTGTTCCACTACGACTACGACAACGACCCTGCGCTGAGCGACACGATAACCATCAGTCACAACAACACTCCCTACTTCGAGTCGCTCGACTGCGGCTACAGCGTGAAGCAGGAGGTGACCGATGTCAGTCACACCAAGGTGCAGATTGATTCAATAAGAATAGAGGACGTTAATACTAATACAAATGATATTGAGAATCTCAAGATATACTATCGCTACACTTACTAGCGTGCTGATGCTCTGGCCCTCCGACGCTCTGCAAGCGCAACAAAGGTATGCCAACCCTACCCCTAAGCGCGACCAGAAGAAGGAGGAGAAGAAGGTAGTCGTCGAGGAGGCACCTACGCTCAACGGCATGTATCTCGCCGTGGATCTCTTCGGCATCGCCAACAATCTGCTGGGCGGCGACATGATGAGCTCCGACGTGAGCCTCACGGCAAACATCAAGAACCGCTATCTGCCTACGGTGGAGATTGGTATGGGTAAGACCGACGCCACCAGCGACGAGGGCATCAACTATAAGAACAAATCGCCATACTTCCGTATCGGTGCCGACTACAACTTTATGGCGAAGAAGGTACAGAAGATTGGATTCCTCTATGGCGGTCTCCGCTATGGCTTCTCGCCGGTGAAGTTCGATGTGGCCACGGTGACCGAAGAGGGTGACACTCCCCCGCTCCAGGACTATGTCTGGGGTGACACCGAGGTGGCCTACAATCATCCTGGTCAGAAGGTCAACATGCACTGGATGGAGTTTGTGCTCGGAGTGAAGGTGAACATCATCCGCAACTTCATGATGGGATGGTCGGTGAGACTGAAGTATAAGCTGGCTGAGACAAAGAGCGAATATGGCGTGCCATACATGGTGCCGGGATTCGGCGAGTATGGCAGCAACACCATCGGTGTCTCCTACAACCTTATCTACCGGATACCGGTTAAGAGCGCGAAGCACTCAAGAGTTAAGGGTAAAGAGTAAAGAGTAAAGTCCATGCGGCATTATAGCGGTCGCTATACATAGCGACCCTACATTTGGTCTATGGGGATATTGATGTTTCATTGGATATTCTTTGGTCTTCGAGGATGTCCCTACTGAACGTCAAATATCATTCTGTCCCTCAACATCCATTCTATCGGAATGTAGGGACGCTATGTATAGCGTCCGGTCCAATACAGTATAGTAATTGAATAATAAAGTAACAGGATAACA
>CAZKNB010000124.1:0-1445 GCA_964554075.1 uncultured Bacteroides sp. | reverse complement strand
AACAGGATAACAAATAGAAATGAAGAAGAAAAGTAACATTGTGTGGCTCGTATTGCTGGTTGTCGCAACATCCATCATACTCGTACGCCACAACAAAACGGCGACCTACCAGTCGGACCACGGCTTCGTGTTCGGCACCGTCTACAACATCACATACCGCAGCAGCGAGAACCTGCAGAGCGAGATTGAGGCTGAGCTGAAACGCTTCGACCTCTCACTCTCACCCTTCAACGACTCCTCTGTCATCGCCCGCGTCAACCGCAATGAGGACATCGTGGTCGATACCCTCTTCCGCAACTGCTTCAACCGCGCCATCGAGGTGTCACGTATGACCGAAGGTGCATTCGACATCACCATCGCCCCACTCGCCAACGCCTGGGGATTCGGCTTCAAGCATGGCGACTTCCCCGACTCACTGACCATCGACAGCCTGCGCCAGATTGTGGGCTACGACAAGGTGGCACTGGTCGACGGCAAGGTGCGCAAGAGCGACGAGCGCGTGCAGCTCAGCTGTAGCGCCATTGCTAAGGGATACGCAGTAGATGTGATTGCAGACTTCCTGGAGCGCAAGGGCATCAAGGACTTTATGGTCGACATAGGCGGCGAGATTGTGGCTCGCGGCAACAACCCTAAGGGAGAGCTGTGGCACATCGGCATCAACAAGCCCGTGGACGATTCACTCTCCGTCAACCAGGAGATTCAGGCAGTGCTGAAGCTGACAGAGGTAGGCATGGCAACCTCCGGCAACTATCGCAACTTCTATTATAAGGATGGTAAGAAGTATGCCCACACCATCGACCCTCGCAGCGGATACCCCGTGCAGCACAGCATCCTCTCTGCAACGGTCATCGCCGAGGATTGTATGACGGCAGATGCCCTCGCCACATCATTCATGGTGATGGGACTCGAAGAGGCAGAGGGCTTCATTGATGCCCACCCATCCATCGAGGCCTACTTCATCTACGATGACAATGGCGAATATAAGACATACTATTCCAAAGGAATGGAGATATATCTAAAATAATAAAAGGGCGCCTGCCGGCGCCCTTTTATTTATTTTATGTAGTTCTTCAAAGTACAATCCGACTCCTTCAGCCCCTCTATGATGCTCTGCGCATTCATGCGCGCACCCTTGAGCGATGAGTGGGTATGATCATGATTGAAATACTCGCCTACGGCACGCAGACCCTGCTCCTGACCAATCTTCTCGAGCTTGTCACCCGAAATCTTGTTGAGGTCGATGTAGTAGGCACCGGCTCTCTCGGCAGCTTCACGAGTCCATTTACCAAATGACGACGTGTTGCGCTCAATCTCGCCATTGTCGAACTTATTGCGCGGAGTGTGGCTCATCACGATAGGAATACCGCCCTTCTCCTTCACATCCATGATAAACTTACGCAGATACCATCCGAAGGTGTAGATCACCTGATAGCTGCCTGTAGCCT